>DASXLB010000027.1 GCA_036496585.1 Vicinamibacterales bacterium | reverse complement strand
AACGGCACCGGGGACAGCCGGGAACGTCTCCAGGCCTTACGGGACGTCGTGCATCACTCCCGTGGGGAACGAACGAGCTGCACAGCAACGTATCCGCCCGACCGTCACCATCTGACGTGGCACAGGGTGGCTGTGGTGAATGGAGGGCATGAGATCAAACCGAGACGACCATGGAGGCGCCGAGTGGCGGCCACCGACAGGGCGATGGCAGACCGAGGATGGACAGGCGATGCTGGCGGCGCTCGCCGACAGTGGGCAAACGCCGAGTGCCTTCGCGCGAGCCAAGGGCTTTCCACCGTACCGCGTGAGCTACTGGCGCGCGAAGTTCGCTGCCCCTGAGCGCCAAGAGCCGCAGGTCCGCCCTGGTAAGGGTGGCTTTGTGTCCGTCGCGGTACGCGACGCGATCCAGACCCAGGAGGCCGCCACGGAGCGCCGGGTCGAGGTGACGTTGCCGAACGGACGCGTCGTCACGTTCGCGGGGACGTGGGAGGCGGTAGCGATCGCGCCGTGGCTGCACGTGCTGGAGGGTGAGCGATGATCGGGCTCAATGGGAAGGTTCGCATCTTCCTCTACGCCGGCACCTGCGATATGCGCCGACAGATCGCAGGTCTGGTGACGATGGTGCGCGAGGAGTTGGGACGAGATCCGCAGTGCGGTGACCTGTACGTGTTCCGTGGCAGGCGCGGTGATCAGCTCAAGATTCTGTTCTACGACCAGCGCGGTTATTGCATGCTGGTGAAACGTCTCGATGAAGGGACGTTTCCGATCGCGCATGCCGCGGACGGCAACGCCGTCGAGATCACGCTTCGCGATCTGGCTTCATTGATGGCGAATGCAGAAATGATGTCATCTGTGCGCGCGACCGCTTGAAACCACAAGATCGATTCTGCTACTTGCTGTCGACATGGCAGCGGACCGACGCAAGCAGATCGAAGGCGCGATCGCCGCGCTCGGCTCGCTCAGGAGCGCGGTCGCGAGCGAGCAATCGCGCATCCTCGACGAAGTGGTCGCGCTGCTCGCCAGCCTCGATGGCGAGTTGGCGAGCCTGAGCGCGAAGTTGCGCTGGCACGCGAGCGCGCCATTTCGTTCCAAGAAGGACGAGGCTCCCGGGGGTCAGCTCGCGTTCGAGCTGCTGCGGATGTTGACCGGGCGCCTTGGCCAGGAGCCTGCGGCGGACGACGCCCAGCCCACCGACGGCGACGCCCAGCCCACCGACGGCGACAAGCCGTCCGACGAGAAGCCGCCCGGCGGGCGGGGCTCGCGGCCCAATCGTGAGCGGCGCGGACGCGAGCTGCGCCGCAAGGTCCAGGAGGTCAAGGTCCCGGAATCCGAGGTGCAGAAGTGTCCGTGCTGCACCAAGCAGCTGGCCGAGATGGGCTTCGATGTCCGCGAGCGCTTCATCTATCAGCCGGCGGAGGTCTACATTCTCGAGGAGCGGATCTACAAGTACGGATGCCGCTGTGGCGAAGTCGTCGTCACCGCGGAGCCGACGGAGCCGCCCAAGCCGATTCCCGGCGGCATGGCGTCGTCGAGCCTGCTCTCCCAGCTGGCGATCGGCAAGGTACTCGACGGCAACCCGGTCGAGCGCTTCGCCAAGCAACTTCGGCGCCAGAACATCGATCTGGCGAACTCGACGCTCCACGACTGGTTCGGCCGGACCGCCGACATGTTCGGCATCTTGCGGACCGCGTGCCACCGCCAGCTGCTGACATGCGGCCTGATCAGCCTCGATGACACCCCCGTGCGCGCTCGCAACGCAGACCACCCCGCCAACGTCCAGACCGGACGCCAGTGGCTCTACCTCGGGGACATCAACCAGATCGCCTATGCCGAGTTCACCCCCGACTGGAAGGGGACGCACCCCCAGCGGGTCCTCGAAGGCGCACGCGGCGACATCCAGAACGACGGCTATGCCGGCATCAACCCGCTGTTCGTCGGCCCCGACGCGCCCCGGCGCATCGGATGCAACGACCACGGACGGCGCCGGTTCGTGCAGGCCCTCGAGCAAGGCGACCGCCGCGCACAGCCGATGATCGACCTGTACAGTGCCCTGTACCACGTCGAGCGGACCGCGACCGAGCGCAACCTCGACGCCACGGGGCGGTGCGCGCTGCGGCAGGCCGAGTCGGTGCCCCTGTGGCGCGAGTTCGAGCGCGTCATCATCGACATCACGCCCAAGGTCGACAAGAAGGCCCCGCTCGGCAAGGCCATCCACTACTGGACCCGGCAGCAGCCGTCCCTGCGCGCCTTCCTCGACGATGGCCGGTTCCCGATCTCCAACGCCCACGTCGAGCGCCTGCTGCGCGTCGTGTCCACGTTCCGGAAGAACTCGCTGTTCGTCGGCAGCCTCGACGCTGGCGAGCGCTACGCGAACGTGCTCACCGTCCTGCTCAACTGCGAGCTTGCCGGCGTCAACCCCTACGTCTACCTCGTCGACGTCATCGACAAGATCGCCGCCGGCTGGCCCGCCGGCCGCGTCACCGAGCTCCTGCCCCGGACCTGGCTCGCCGCCCGCCAGGCCGAACAGCAGCGTCCAGGCCAGGCCGACGTCGTCGCCGTCACGTAGCTCGTCTCGCATCGCTCGTGCGTTGTCGCATCCCCCGCGTCATCCCAGCCAGATGGTGACGGTCGGGTGGATACGACGCTGGTGTGGCGTCCGGGGCTACGACGTAACCGCCCGATAGTCGACGCCTCGTAAAGCCAGCGGGTAGATGCGATGGTGGCGGCGATGGCGAGCGCCGTGCCAAAGACCCGCCGAGGTCGCCGCGTCTGCCGCGTACGCGGCGATCGCGCAGCCGTGGCGACCGCGCGGTCAGGCCGCGGCGGCGACGACAGCGTCGTCGATGGGGTCAGCAGCTCGATCGGGTGGCTGCTGCTGTCGGCGCTGGTTCGCGAGCCAGGCGGCGGGCAGGAGCTCGCGAATCCGGGCCATGGGCCAGTCGTCGGCGAGGTGCCGGAAGACGTCGCGGAGGTACTCGAAGGGCGGCGCGCCGACGAGATCGCAGTTGATGATCAAGGTGTGCAGGATCGCGAAGCGACGGGCGGCGTCGTCGGAGCCTGCGAACAACCAGTTTCGGCGACCGATGGCCGTGCGGCGCTGCTGCCGTTCGACGTGCGCGTTGGACAGCGGGACCCGCGGATCGTCCAGGAAGAGGACCAGGGTGGGCCACTGATTGACGGCGTACCCAACGGCCTTACCCAACGGGCTCTTGGGCGTGGCCCGGCCCGCCAGATCGGCAATGATCCGATGGAGGCGCTCGACGCGCGGCCGGCTGTCGCGCTGCCGGCGGAGTCGGAGCTCGTCGAGGTCGGCGCCGTCGGCGCGGGCCTGGGCTTCGACCGCGTAGATCTCGCGCAGCGCAGCGACGACGACCGCGGCGCGGGCATCACCGGCGTCGAGTGCCTTGATGAACCGGCGCCGGCAGTGGTCCATGCATCCTGCACGGCGCGGCGCGTTGGGGCGCTCGAAGATGGGAGCGAGCCCGGCGTAGCCGTCGGACTGGATCACCTGGCCGCGGAACGCAGCCAGCGTCGCCTGCGGCCATTTCCCCTTCCAGTCGGGCGTGTACTCACAGAACGCGACCTCGCCACCATCGCCCAGGAAGGTCCAGATATGACCGCGCTTGATGCCGCGCGCGTGACCGCGGCTGAGCACCGCCAGGCCGGTGTCATCCAAGCTGATCAAGTAGCGGGCGAGGGTGTCGTCGCGAAGCACCTGCGACAACGGCTCGACGAGATCCGCGGCACGCGCGTACCAATCGCCGAGCGTCGATGGCGCGATCGGCGCCCCGCCGCGCGCGAGGATCTTGCTCTGGCGCTCGATCGGCACGGCATCGGAGTTCTTCGACGTCACGATCTGCGCGAGCATGCCGGGACCGGGCCGTGCGCCCTCGATCGGCGGTGGCGTGGTCGGCGCCGTCGACACGTTGCCCTCGCAGATCGCGCAGGCGCGAACCTCGGCGTGTTCCTCTACTGCGTAGGCTTCGCCCGGGCGGTACTCGATCGTGACCCGAACGCGGGTCCCGATCAGCTTCTTCTCGGCATCGCAGCAGCGAAGCTCATCGTCGGGGACCGGGATCTTCACGATCTCGCGCCGCATCGACGGCGGCACCGGCTTGCGACCGCCGCGCCTGGGCTTGCTCGGCTCTTGTGGTCCGGCCGGTGGCGCACCTGCGTCGCCCTCGATCGGGCCGGGCGGTGGCTCGGGCGCCGGCGGCGGCTCGTCGGGGGGCGTGGTGGTCTCGTTGGCGGGGAGCTGGGCGAGGAACAGCGCGAGCTGATCCGGCGAGATCCGCTCCGACTTGCTTCGGTACATCTGGCGCAGCATCGACGTGTAGCGCGCCGCCAGGTCGCTGTGGTCGCGCGTCACCTTCTCGAGGACCTCGAAGAGGATGGCGATCACCTGCACGTGCTCGCCGGCAGCGACCAGCGCCTCGAGCTGCGCACGCAGCGCCGGCACATCCGTCGTCGAGCCGAGCACGCGTCGAGTCACACCTCTCTGCTATCAGAGCCGATCGCTCCGGAACAGTGGCCCTGATCAATAAATCACGCGGCGATGTCGATTGTTTCGGGTGGCGTCGCAGTCCAGCGTGCTCGGCGCTTCGCACCGCGCAGATCGATCCCTTCGAGGATCAGCGCCAGCTCGGCGGCTTCCATCTCCACCGTCGCACCCGTCGCCGGCTGTTCCCACGGCAGGCGAAACCGGCCTCGTTCAAGTCGTTTCGCGAAAAGACAGTAGCCCTGGCGATCCCAGAACAAAATCCGGACCTGATCGCCGCGCCGATTGAACACCACATATAGGTGGCCGCTCCGCGGATCATGGCGCAGTCCTTGCTCGACCAGCACGGCAATCCCGTCGAACTGCTTGCGCAGATCGCACGGCTCGGTGGCGACGAACACGCGCACCGTCGGTGGCAGGCTCAGCATGGCGCCTCACCCAGCGCCGCGACCACGCGTCGCAGCAGCTCACCGTCGAACCCATGGCTCACCCGAACCACTGCCCCACCGATGACGACTTCGAGGCCGCTCGCCGCGGGTTGTGCCGAAGTGACACGTACCGGCGCGAAGGCCACGGGCTGCCCCGGCCCTGCTGATCGCGCCTTCCTGCCCACACGCGCGACCCAGCGCTGGACGCGCACCTCGTGCAAGCCATGTCGCCGCGCGAACGCGGCAGGCGTTTCCCCGCTGGCCCGCAGCGCAGCGACCATCAACTCCCCGTCGGCGAGTTGCCAACGCGGCCGCCCTCGTGGCGGCGTCCACTCGGCTGGTGGGGTGACCACGCGTGGCCCGCCGCCTCGATCTGTCGTCGTTTCTGCCATCAGTGCCTCCTGACTCGCCACACTGACCTAGACGGTAGAGCACTACCAGACGGCGACTATCGGGCGGTTACG
>DASXLB010000026.1 GCA_036496585.1 Vicinamibacterales bacterium | reverse complement strand
CCGGCGACCGGCGGTCGTTCGATCGCGACCGTCTGGGACGAGACGGCCGTCGACGCGCTCCGGTCGGGCGGCGCGAGCGAGCCGGTTCAGGCGCGCGACCTCTTCGATGTCTCCTCCGCGATGTGGGACGCCTGGAAGGCGCGCGCCGGGGACAGCGCCTCCGGCCGCGACGCGGCAATCAGCTACGCCGCCTACCGGGTGCTTGTCTGGGACGCCTCCTTCGACTCGAACCTGAGCCGGACGTTCGCTCTCCTGACGAGAGAGCTGCGCGCGCTCTGCTACTCGCCCGACTTCAGCATCAGGGCAGGGAACTCACCGGCGACGGTCGGAAACCGGATCGCCGCGGCCGCGATCGCGGCCGGTCGGCACGACGGCTCGAACGAGTCGCTGCACTACGCCGACCCGACGTTCACCTCGCAGAACCAGCCCCTGATCGTCCACGCAGCCGGTTCCACCGTGGAGAACGCGGCTTTCTGGCAGCCGCTGGCGCTCGGGGCGATCCAGCCGCACAGCCTGGCGGCGGTGCCGGCGGACGTCCAGAGCTTCGCCGGCGCGGAATGGGGCCACGTACGCAGCTTCGCGCTTCCCCGTTCACGCCGGGGCCCTCCCATCGACCCGGGTGCGTCGCCGCTGCAGGATCCGTCGAGCGCCGCGTACAAGCGGGCGGCGGTGGCCGTCCTGCGCGAGACCTCGGCCGACGGAGCCGCGCCGCGGGCGTGGTCGCCGCTGACGTGGAACTCGCTCGCCGCACACGGTGCGACCGGCGACCTCGCCAAGGACATCCGGCTCTACCTCGGCGTCGACGGCGCGCTCAACGACGCCGCGGTCGCCGCCTGGGGAGCGAAGCGCCTCTACCAGCCGCCGCGACCGATCTCGATGATCCGCTATCTCGCGTTCCAGGGCCAGTCGAGCGATCGCAAGCAGCCGCACTACAGCGCGGACGGCCTGCCGCTCGTCCCGGGCCTGGTCGAGCTCCGCGACGGCAAGGTCGACGTGCTCTCGCGGGGACGCTGGGTCGACGGCGCCGCGTGGTCACCGCCCGTCGCCACGCCGCCGTCCCCCGGAGGCGTCGCCGAGGGAACCGCCTTCGCCTATGCGGCGGGCAGGGTGCTGGCCGCGCTCACCGGTCGCTCGTACGCACACCAGATGCGGCAGTCAGCGGATCCGGTTGCCGACGGGATCGACGTCCCGTCGGACGTGACGGCAGGCCGCAGCCTCGGCAAGCAGGTCGCGGCGCTGGTTCTGCGCAAGCTCCGCGGCTAGCGCTAGCGGCCGGAGCGCGCCTGCAGCCGGACCGCGACCGTGTCGAGCGTCACCGCTCCGAGCAGCACGAGCCCGGTCACGATGTAGATCCAGCCGTTCGAGATGCTCAGCGTGTTGAGGCCGTTCTGCAGCGTCCCGATCAGGATGGCGCCGAGGAGGGCACCGCGCACCTCGCCGCGGCCGCCGAAGAGGCTGACGCCGCCGATCACCGCGGCGGCGATCGCGTTCAGGAGCAGGTTGCCCGGCGGGAACGTGAGCGCCACCGAGTTGACCTGGGCGGCGAAGATGATCCCGCCGATCGCTGCCATCGCGCCCGACAGCGCGAACACAATCACCCGGACCCGCGGCACGTTGATGCCGGCGCGCCGCGCCGCCTCGGCGCTGCCGCCGACCGCGTACACGTGCCGGCCGAAGGTCGTCCACTTGGCGAGAAACGTCAGCAGCACGAAGAAGAAGACCATGATCACGCCGGCGAGCGGCAGACCCAGAGGCGTCGAGATGATCTTGCCGTGGTTGCAAATCGCAACGGTCCCGAAAGCCGCGATCCCGATGCCGATCGTCTTTAGGATGGCCGAGGTCCAGCTCTGCTGGGCGATCTGCGTGCCACGAGCGACGATCTTCTTGTAGAGGATGCTGAGCGGATACAGGGCGGTGAAGATCGCCGCGATCACCCAGCCGGCCGCCGGCGAGAAGACGTAGAGGTCGGTGTAGTTGATCCAGCGGTCCTGGATGATGATCGTGCCGCGCTGTTCGAGCGTGTTCAGGATCACGCCCTGCCAGATCAGGAAGCCCGCGAGCGTGACGACGAACGAGGGAACGCCGACGAACGCCACGATCGAGCCCTGGACACCGCCGATCGCGGCGCAGACCGCCACGGCGGCCAGCATCGCGAGGATGCCGTTCGTCTGCCAGCTGCTGCCGGGGAGCTGGAGCTCGGCTACCACCAGCGCGCCGATGCCCGCGAGGTAGCCGACCGAGAGGTCGATCTCACCGAGTAGGAGCACGAAGACGATGCCGTACGCGAGCATGCAGGTACC
>DASXLB010000025.1 GCA_036496585.1 Vicinamibacterales bacterium | reverse complement strand
GTCTTCGGCGAGCCGATCTGGCGCAATCCGAAGATCTATTTCCGGATCGGATTCTGCCCCGAGCAGGACGCCTTCTACGAGCGGATGACCGGCCTCGAGTGGGTGACCGCGCTGGTGCGCCTGAACGGGCTCAGCGAGCGGGAGGCCGACGAGGCCGCGAAGAAGGCGTTGACCGACGTCGACCTCATGGAGGCGGCGAACAAGAAAATCGGCGCCTACAGCAAGGGCATGCGCCAGCGCGTGAAGATGGCGCAGGCGCTCGTCCACGATCCGCAGTTGCTGATTCTCGACGAGCCGCTCTCCGGCATGGACCCGATCGGCCGGCGCAAGACCGTCCGCCTGATCCGTGAGTGGGCCCGCGCCGGCAAGAGCGTCATCGTCTCGAGCCACATCCTGCACGAGATCGAGTCGATGACCTCCAACATCCTGCTGATCAACAACGGCCGGATCCTCGCCGAGGGGGACATCCACCAGATCCGCGAACTGATCGACGAGCACCCGCACACCGTCTACGTCCGCGCCGACGACCCGCTGCGCATCGCCCGGGTCTTCCTCGACCGCGCGGAAGACGACATCCGCAGCCTGAAGTTCGAGCCCGGCGCGGTCGTCGTCGAGACCGGCAAGCCGGATCTGTTCTACGCACGCGTGACGGAACTGGCGGCGAGCGGCGAGTGCGGCGCGATCGACGAGGTGACGTCCCCCGACGACAACCTGCAGGCCGTCTTCCAGTACCTGGTGAAGTGATGATGCAGACGCCGACCCGCACGCCGGGCTATCTCGTTTCGGCGATGCGGGTCTTCGATCTCTCGATCGGCGAGATGTTGTGGTCGCGCCGGACGATCTTCATGGGCCTGGTGGTCGGCGCGCCGGTGCTGATCTCGGTCCTGCTGCGGGCGCTCGACACGTTCGGCGCGCCGGTGTTCCAGATGAACGGGATGCGGATGGCGGGCCCGTCGATCTTCGGGCTGATGATCTGGGTGTTCTATCTTCGCTTCATCGTGCCGGTGCTCGGCGTGTTCTACGGTACATCGCTGATCGCTGACGAAATCGAAGACAAGACGATCACCTATCTGTTTACCCGGCCGGTTCCGCGTGGTGCGGTCCTGGTGGGCAAGTTCCTCGCCTACCTCGCCTGCACGATTTTCGTCGTGCTGCCGTCGGTGGTCATCGTCTACCTCTGCATCGTCCCGCTCCGCGGCAGTCTGGGCGGGTCGTTCCTCGACCTGGTCAAGGACCTGGTGCTGCTGGCCATCGGGCTGGCGGCCTACGGAGCGGTGTTCGCGTGCATCGGCGCGCGCTTCAAGCGGCCGCTCCTGGTCGGCCTGATCTTCATTTTCGGCTGGGAGCAGGTGGCGCTGGCCTTCCCGGGCTACCTCAAGAAGTTCACGGTCGCCTATTACCTGCAGGCGCTCGTGCCCCACGCGATGCCCAACGACAACGTGCTCTCGCTGATCCAGGGGATCTTTCACGAAAATCCCAGCGCGCCACAGGCCCTCTTCTGGCTGGCCGTGATTCTGCTCGGATTTCTGTGGATTGCGGCTGTAAGTGTTGAGCGCAAGGAATACGTCCTCGAACAGTAACCTGTTCGATCCCGGACACTTAGATCCCGCAAGCGGAACTTTTTACCCAAGAGATCTGTATAATCCTCCAGAGGGGTCGCCGCGTATGACGAAAAAGACGCGTTATTTCATGGCCGCTTCGGCGGGCATCGTCGTGGTCGGGCTGGGAACGGGGCTCGTCGCTTACTACGGCGGCGGTTTCCCGTCGTTGGCGGCCTCCCGGTCCGGGCCGTCGGAACTGAGCTACGTGCCGGCCGATGCGACTGTCGTCGCCTACGCGAACGTGCGCGAAGTGATGGATTCGGACCTGCGCCAGAAGATGAAAGCGGCGCTGCCCAATGAAACTGGCCAGCGTGAGTTCGCCGCGGAGACCGGGATCGACATCGAGCACGACATCGATTACGTGGTGGCGGCGATGACCACTCCGGGCGCCGCCGGCCTCCAGCAGCAGCCGAACGGACTGGTGGTTGCGCGCGGGCGGTTCAACACGACGCAACTCGAATCCCTCGTCCGCGAGCACGGCGGCGTCGTCGAGGAATACAAGGGTAAGCGGCTGGTCAAGGCGACCAATGTCGATCACACCGCCGTCAACGTCGCGCCCGACGGCACGACGGTCGGCAAGCCGCCGCACACGATCGTCCTCGCCTTTCTCGAGCCAGGGCTCGTCGGCATCGGCAGCGAAGACGCGATCAAGAGCTCGATCGACGCGCAGCTCTCGGCGCGCAGCATCACCAGCAACAACGACATGATGGAGCTGGTGGCCGACATCGACAACGGCAACAACGCCTGGGCGGTCGGCCGTTTCGACGCCATCCAGAGCCAGGTCCACCTCTCTCCCGAGATCGCCAGCAAGATTCCCTCAATCAAGACCTTCGCCGTGATGACCCACATCGACGGCGGCCTGAGCGGCATGCTCCGCGCCGAGACGCGCGACGACCAGTCGGCCGAGAACCTGCGCCAGGTCGTGCAGGGGCTGCTCGCCCTGGGCCGCATGCAGAGCGATCCGAAGGCCACCGCGATGATCAATTCGCTGCAGCTCTCCGGAACCGGCAAGACCGTTGCGCTCTCGTTCGCCGTCCCGTCGGACGTGTTCGACGCACTGGCGAAATTCCCGCACGACGGCAGCGCGCTGCATCAGCTTCCCAAGCAACTTCACGAGCTGCACGGCGAGGCCTTGCACGCTCTGGAAGCCCCCAAGCCGCCGACGCCGAACCGCTAACGGCGGCCGGTGCGTCGGGCGGGGATAGTGCCTCGCTGTTATCAAGGGAGTGGCCATTCGCCACTCCCTCTTTGTTGTACGACCGTGTGGCCGTCTCCCGGCTGTCCGCCCCCGTCCTCCAGCGCCCCTCCCCCGTGCTAGTCTTCACATCGTGTCCGAGCTCGTCTTCTTCTACGGCACGCTGATGGCGGGGTTCGACCGGCGGCGGCGCGCCGGGATCGACGACAAGCTTCGCTATCTGGGCCGGGCCGAGACGCACGGCGCGCTGTTCGATCTCGGTCTCTATCCGGCGCTCGTGCCCGCGAGCGAAGGGCGCGTCTGGGGGGAGCTCTACGACATGAGCGATCCGCCGGCGGTGCTCGCCGCCCTCGACGACATCGAGGGCTACCGGCCCGAAGATCCCGATCGCAGCCTCTACGCCCGCGCGCAGACCGACGTGGCGCTGCCCGACGGCAGCCATGCCAGGGCGTGGGCGTATTTTTACAACGCGCCGCTCGGCAAGGCGCCGCGCATCGCGTCAGGCGATTATCTGGGGCACGTCTCGCAAGGGTGCAAAGGGTGCTAAAGGGGCTAAGGGGGCGAAAGGTGCGTGTGCTAAGGGTGCTGAAGGTGCTAAGGGTGCTCGGGCTAGCGGGGATGATGCTGGTCGTGGCGTCGACGGCGGGCGTGCATGCGCAGGCGCCGGCGGCCTCGATCGATCCGCGCATTGTCAAGCTGCTCGGCTCAATCTCCGAAGAGCGCATGCAGCAGCTGCTGAGCAGGCTCGTCGGATTCGGCACGCGGAACACGCTGTCCGACGCCACATCGCCGGCGCGCGGCATCGGCGCGGCGCGCCAGTGGATTTTCGACGAGCTGAAGCGGAGCAGTCCGCGCCTGCAGGTCAGCTTCGACACCTACCAGATTCCAGCCAAGGGGCGCATCACGCGCGATGTCGAGCTCCGCAACGTGTTGGCGGTGCTGCCCGGCCGCTCGCCGCGGCGCATCTACGTCAGCGGCCACTACGATTCGCTGAACCTCGGCGCCGCCGGCCAGCAGGGCAACAACGCCGGCGGCGCGCCGCAGCGCAGCGGCGGGGCAGCGCCGCCCGCGACGGCGGCCGGAGGCCCGCCAGTCTCAGCCGACCCCCAGACCCGTCCCGGCCAGGACTACAACATCGATGCGCCCGGGGCCAACGACGACGGGAGCGGGACGGTGCTGTCGATGGAACTGGCGCGGGTCTTCGCCGAGAGCGGGATCGATTTCGACGCGACGCTTGTGTTCATGTGCGTGGCGGGCGAAGAACAGGGACTGATCGGCTCGGGCGCGCACGCCAAGATGGCAAAGGCGCAGAGCATCCCGATCCAGGCGTGGTTCAACGACGACATCGTCGGCAACTCGCACGGCGGCGACGGCAGCGTCGACAGCGCCACCGTTCGCATCTACTCGGAGGGGCCGGAGGATTCGCCGTCTCGTGAGCTGGCGGTGTTTGCGGCGCGAATTGGCGCCGCCTATGTGCCCGATCACCAGGTGCGGCTGATGGCGCGCGCCGATCGATTCAGCCGCGGCGGCGACCACAGCGCGCTCAACGCCGAGGGGTTCGCCGCGATCGGGTTCCGCGAGTCGAAGGAGAACTACGGGAAGCAGCACGGCCCGAACGACACGCTCGACGGCGTCGACGTCCACTATCTCGCGCAGAACGCGCGCCTCAACGCTGCCGCGATGGCGACGCTGGCGCTCGCGCCTCCGCCGCCGGCCGTCGCCCGCAAGGCGCCGGCGAGCGGCCGCCTCACGCCGACGCTCGATCGCCGTCCGTCCGGCTACGACGCCCACCTGCGCTGGGAGGCATCGCCCGGCGCCGCCGGCTATCGCATCTTCTGGCGCAGCGCCTGGGCGCCCGGCTGGGAGCACGAGATCACCGTCGGCGCCGTCTCCGAGTACACGTTCCCCCGGATGAACATCGACGACTGGGTGTTCGGCGTCGCCGCCGTCGACACCGATGGCCACGAAAGCACCGTCAGCGTGTACGTGTCGCCGCCGCGCGTCGAGTCGTAGCGCTATTCGGCGATCTGTCCTTCGATCACCGACGGGGTGGGGGCGTGCGCGCGCTGCACCAGTTTCAGGGCCTCGACGAAGTGGGTGAGCGCTGACTGGACGTGGCCGGAGGTTTCGATGAACTCGACGCCGATGCGGTGCAGGGTCACGCCTTCCCTCGATTCGCCGACGTGACAGCTGGCGATGCGTCCCTTCACCACGATCGACCGTTCGCCGAGCGAGATGCGGAAGTCGTGGAGCGAGTCGACCTGCAGCGAAAACGCCGTCTCGATCTGCGTGCCGCCGCGGCTGATGTCGAGAATGGTCATCGGCTGATAAACCTGCACCTCGCCGTGCAGGGGAGACGGTACGATGACGCGCTCGTCGCGCTGGCTCTCGTCGGTCATGAGATGCCGGTGACTATACTAAATCCATGCCGGCGGCGTGCAGATTGACGGCGGCTGGATTTGCGCGTACAGTCAAATCCTCCCCTCGTTTAGGGCCATCTTGCACTTCCTGATCTTCGCAATCCTGTACACGCTCGTCTACCTGGCGGCGGGGGTGGGACTCGCCGCGTACCCCCTCGTACGCATTGTCGTCGCTGACGCGCTGCTCATCCTCCTGGTGCTCACGGTCTGCGCCGTGATTTTCCGCCGCCGCCGCGATTGGGAGGGGACGCACCGCCTGTTCTGGGACGCCGCGGCGGCCGGATTCCTGCTGTGGTGCATCGGCGAATGCGGATTCGCCGTCAACAGCGTCAGCGCCGAGGTCAGCTGGGTGCAGTGGCACACGATGTTCAGCCTGTGCGGCGGCATCGGTCCCGTCGTCGCGCTGCTCGCGCGCCCGCACCGCGGCATCCGCAGGGGCGACAGCTGGCCGATCGGCCTCGACATGGCGAGCTACGCAACCTTGATGGGGTTCGTCTATGCCTACTTCATCATGGTGCCGAGCGTCGTGCCGGCCGATGGCCGTCCATCGCCGCAATCGACACTGCTGACGCTCGTCCAGGTGCAGCGGTTCGTCCTCTTCGCCGGTCTGGCGGGGTCGGCGTGGTTCGCTCGGAAAACCGCGTGGAGCAGGACGTTCATCGTGCTCACCGCTGTGACGGGGCTTGGCTTCTTCCTGCGCCGATTCGCCAGCGCCGCGATTGGCGCCAATCTTTACTACGAAGGGAGCATCTACGACCTGGCGTGGATCGTTCCCTACATGGGATATCTGTGGGCGGCGCACGAATCGCCGGCCTCGGCCGGATGGGCCGACGAGAACCCGCCGCGCGGCGGCTGGCGGACGGCCGTTATCTCGGCTACCCCGGTGCTGCTCATTCCGACGATCGGCTTCGGGCTGTTGCGCGTTCAGCCGATGGGGGATCCCGCCGACTCGGTCCGGCTGCTGCTCACCATTCTTTCGATGGTGGCGGGCCTGGGACTGCTGACGCTGCGGCTGTCGGTCGAGAGCGGTGAGCTCGAGCGGTCGGATGCGCGGATGCGGCTGCTTGCCGCCGCCACCGAGCAGACGGGCGACCTCATCCTCATCACCGACGCGCGCAGCGTCTTCGTGCACGCCAACGACGCCTGCGTGCAGGCGCTCGGCTACACCCGCGCGGAGCTGCAGGGGATGCGGCTGGCGTCGCTCCTCGAGCGCGACGCCGACCCGTCAGTGGACGACATCGGCACCGAGGTGCGCAAGCAGGGCGTCTGGCGCGGCACGCTGGTCCATCGCCGCAAGAGCGGCGACCGCTTCCCGGCGTCGTGCACGGTGGTGGCGCTGCGCGACGGGTCCGGGCACGTCACCCATTTCGTCGGCGTGCAGCGCGACATCACCGACGAGCTGAAGCTGCGGGACAAGCTCGTTCACAGCGAACGCCTGTCGGCGGTCGGCGAGCTGGTCGCCGGCGTGGCGCACGAGATCAACAACCCGCTGCAGACGATCATCGGTTCGGTCGAGCTGATGCTCGAGGAAAACGGCGTCGACCACACGCGCGATCTCCACCTGATACGGCAGGAAGCCACCCGCGCCGGCCAGATCGTCCGGAACCTGCTCGCCTTTGTACGCAAGAGCCCTGGCGACCGCGTCCGCGCCGATCTGAATCAGATCGCGCGCGCGACCGCCGGTCTCCGCGAGCACCACCTCGCGCAGCAGAACATCACGCTCGCCCTCGATCTCGCCGACGGCATGCTGCCGGTGCTCGTCAACCGCGAGGAGATCCAGCAGGTCGCCTTGAACCTCGTGCTCAACGCCGAGCACGCGATCGGCGATCACCCGGGCCGGATCGTCATCCGCACCGGCGGCGGCGCGCGCCTGCACACGCTGCAGGTCGTCGACGACGGCCCGGGCGTGACTCCAGAGCTGCGTGGACGAGTGTTCGAGCCGTTCTTCACGACGAAAGAAGTGGGAGAAGGCACCGGCCTCGGCCTGTCGCTGGGCCTGGGGATCGCCAGGGCGCACGGCGGGTCGCTGGAGCTGCTCGACACCGCCGCCGGCGCCGCTTTTCAGCTCACCCTTCCCGCCCAGGCTCTCCCTGATCCGGCGACCGCCGCATCGCCGCCAGCCGCCGACGCCGCTTCGGCCGTGACTCCGGCGCGGAGGTCAACTCCGTCCCCCGCGGCCGGCACTCGCTATGCGCTGGTCATCGAAGACGAGCGGCCAATTCGCGACCTGCTGGTCAGGTTGCTCACCAGGCGCCAGTACACGGTCATCGAGGCGGCCTCGCTCGCCGAGTCGAAGACCGCCGCGGCCGGCGCGCTGCTCGACCTGGTGCTCTGCGATCTGCGCCTCGCCGACGGGAATGGCCTGGACTGTCTGCGCCATCTGTCCGCGACCCAGCCCGATGTCGCGCGGCGCTTCGTCTTCGTGACCGGGGACCCCTCGACGCTGAGCAGCCTCGACCGCGAGTTCGCCGGCATTCCGGTGCTGACCAAGCCGTTCACCGTCAGCGATCTCGAGCGCGTGCTCGGCGGCGTCGACGTGGCCGTCTGACTGCCGAGTGCCGACTGCCGAGTGCCGATTGAAGTGCCAATCGCCGATCGTCAATCGAAGTTACCATCGTCAATTGCCAGTTCATCGCCGATCGCCGATCGTCGATTGAATTTGCGATCAACAATCGACAAGTTCAATCGGCACTCTGCAATCGGCACTCGGCAATCGGCGACGCTATTTGCTCACGCGTCGCCGGATGTCATCTTTGAGTCCCGGGTTCACCTTGTAACCGGTTTCCTCGGCCTTCGTGATTTCCTGCTCCGCCTGTGAGAGCCGGTCGGTCATCAGATACAACACCGCGAGGTTGCTGTGCGTCTCGCCCGAGTCGGGATTCGTCTTGACCGCTTCGGTGTATTCCCGTTCGGCGTCGGCGAACTGGCCTGCCCGGAAATAGGCTGCCCCGAGCGCCATCGGCACGAAGTAGGGAACCGTCGCATCCATCTCGACGTGGTCGTTGCGTTCCTTGGCCTGCTGCAGCGTCTGGATCTGCGTCTGCAGTTCGCGAATGTAGACCGCTTGCGACTGTGACGCGCCTTTGCCGGACGACGCCTGCTGGGCCTGCTGGAGCGTCGTCTGGTACTCGAGAATGCGGTCCTCGAGGCGTTTGCGGTAGTCGAGCTGATTGACGAAATGCTCGCCGCCGATGCGGACGTAGAGCTGCTTGCAGGCCGAATACGCCGCGATCGCCTTCTGGAAGTTGTGCCGCCCCATTTCGGCGCGGCCGAGCGAGTAGTAGGCGAGCGTGAACTTGTCGTCGCTGTCGAGCGCGGCCTGGAATTCCTTGACGGCGGCGCCCCAGTCTTCCTGGTGCATTGCCTCCCATCCGCTCTGATAGTGCTTGTTGGCGAGCTTGGCTTCCGCGCTGGCGCCCTTGAACGTGTTGACCTGCGCGCGAGCAGGCGCCGCCACCGCGAGCATTGCGGCAACCGCGATCGTAACGGTAGTGCGCATATTCGTTCCCTCCCGAAAACGAAAAAGCCCCGCGGGCCGGAACCCGCGGGGCTTCATCTTACTGCGGACGAACCCGGAACCAGTCCGTGCTCATCCGTGTGTATTCGTGGCTAGAACGTGTACTTCACGCCAATCCGCATGAGGATCGGCGCCTGGTACCCGTTGGCCATCAGGAACTGCGGGTTCAGCGACATCGCACCCGACGCCACCGCGTTGGCGATCAGCGTGTCGAAGTTCAGCTTGCCGGCGTAGAAGTCGGCCTCGTTGTACTTGCCCGAGCCCGACGCTCCGAGCGGAATCGCGCCCGTCCGGCGCATCGTCGTGACGACGCTGTTGACGGCGCGCTGATCGAACAGGTTCAGGATATTGGCCTCGACCGCAAGCTCCTTGCCGCCGATCTTGAACGGATGGTGGATGAACAGGTCCGTCTGGGTGAAGAACGGCGTCCGCCCGTCGCTGTTGCGGCCCTCGTAACGCACCGGGTAGTTGCTCGGCGCGATGATCGGGACCTGACGGGTAATCGGCGTGCCGCTTGCGGCGAACTCGTTCACACCGAAGGACGTTCCCCACTTCGCGATATACAGCCCCTGGACCTTGATCTGATGCGTGCGGTCGGTATCGAGCACGCCGTCCTGGATCGAGCCGTCGCCGTTGAAGGCCATGACCGGGTAGTCGTAGTCGCGCGAGTTGTTCGGGGCGTCGCGGCCGTTTTCGTCCGACGACGAGAGACCCGAGTAGTTGCCCGCATCACGGCTCCATGTATAGCTGCCGACGAACATCCAACGGTTCGCCAGCCGCTTCTCGAGGCGCCCTTCCACGCTCTGGTAGAGGCGCTTCGCCGTCGGCAGGTTGATCAGGACCGCGTTGGACGGGAACACGCCACCGGGTTCCTGCGGCAGGTACACGCTGGTTCCCGTCGAGATGTCGAACTGCTTGACGAGCCCTTCGCCAGGGTTGGCGATGATGTACGACTCCGCACCCGCCGTGAGGTCGCCGATGTCGTCAATCGCACGGTCGAGGTTCTTCCGCACGTAGCGCACGGTCAGCGCCGTGGTGTTGCTGAGCTGATGCTCGAAGCCGAACGACAGTTCCTCGGTTCGCATCGGCTTGATCGATCCCGGGGGAGCGACGTCCTGTCCCGGCGTCACCGACGGCTGCCGGAAGTCGGTGCTGGCGAGGAAGGTGCCCGGGCAGTGCGGGTTGCAGTCCGAGGTGGGATCGAGCTGTTCGAAGTTCGGATTGTCGAGCGTGTAGTAGTACGACACCCACTTGTCGCCGCCGAACGAGCCGCGCGGCATGTTCAGCTTGAAGATGTCGTAGAAGATGCCCCACGAGCCGTAGACCTTCGAGCGACCATCGCCCTTGAGGTCGTAGGAGAAGCCGAGGCGCGGCGCCGTCTTGTCGGCCCATCCGAACTTGATCGGATTCGGCGCGACCGACGGGTCGGTCGTGTAGGCCGGCACGTTTTCGCTCTCGGTGCGGATACCGAGGTTGACCGTCAGACGGTTGTTCATGCTCCAGGTGTCCTGCACGAACACGCCGTTGACGTTCGACTGCACGTTCCCCTGGGTGATGATCCCGAGCTTGGGAGACGGCACGTTGCTCTGCACTTCGTAGTAACCGTAGGCGCCGCTCGCGCCGTTCAGGTTCGCGCCCCAGTTCAGGTTGACGATGTGCGCGAGGTTGCCGGTCGCAACGTCATTGGCGCGGCGATCGAGCTGGAAGCCGCCCTTGACCTGATGCTGCCCGGCGGCCTTGGCGAACCACGTCGCGTCGAGCTGGACGAAATTGCGGGTCTGCGTGTCGTGATCCGTGCCGCTGTTGCTCGGCCCGCTGACGTATCCGGAGTTGTGCTGCTCGGAAGCCGGCACGCCCGGCATGCCGATGTTCGTCGTGCTACCAAATTGGTACCGGACGTCGGTGTTGACGTTGAAGTCGTGCGTGTCGAGCAGGTAGCGGCCGACGCGGCCCGACACCACGAGGCTCGGTCCGACGGTGTAATCGGCCGTGCCCGAGACGGAGTAGTTCGGAAAGCGCGTGCCCTTGGTGTAGATGGTGCTGGCGGCGTCGCTGCCGGCCAGGTTGGCGAGCTGGCCGGTGGTCTTGCTCCAGCTGTTGTTGAAGGCGACGCGCGTGCGCAGCTTGTTGCCGACCTGGTTGGTGGCGTTGGCGGTCAGGTACTGGACCTGCTGCTTCTGCTCCGTGTCAGAGGTCGTCGCGGTCGGGAATCCGGTCGTGGACGTGTCGACGTGACGCTTGGTATCGGTCAGCGCCGGCTGATACGCGCCGAAGTACCACATCTTGTTCTGGAGCACCGGTCCGCCGATCGACGCACCGGGCTCGACGCGGCTCACGTTGTCCTCGGGATAGACGTGGTATTCCGCGCGGGTCGCGTCGCCGAACACGGCGCGCAGCGTCTGATTGTTGGCGCCGGTCGTGTCCGATCCCTGGAAGTACAGCGAACCGGTGCCGTGCACGTTATTGGTGCCGCTCTTGGTCAGCACGTTGATGACGCCGCCGGTCGAGCCGCCGTATTCCGCCGGGTAGCCGGTCGACTTCACCTGCACCTCTTCGACGAAGTCGGCGAGGAGGTTCTGCCCCGACAGGCCGCCGACGATGTTCGTCGTCTCGATGCCGTCAATGACGTAGCGGTTTTCGGCCGCGGCCGCGCCGTCGATCATGATGCCGGCCGACTTGGTCTCGTTGTTGACCCCAGGCGCCTGCGTGACGAGCGTCGTGAAGTCGCGGTTGTGCGGGAGCAGCGACACCTGCTCGGCGCGGATGTTGGTCGACTTGCCGCTCGACTTCACGTCGACGATCGGCGATTCCGCCGTGACCGTGACGTTCTCACTGACGCTGGCGAGCTGCATCGCGAACTCGACGCTCTTCATCGAGCCGAGCTTCACCTCGACGTCGCCAATTTTCGCCGGCTTGAAACCGGAGAGAGCCGCGCTCACTTCGTAGACGCCCGGGAGCACCGACGGGAACCGGAACGTGCCGGACTCGTTGGTGGTGGCCGAGAGAATACCGCTGCCGCCGCTCTTGGCTTCGACGGTGACGCCCGGCAGGACGGCTCCCGAAGAGTCCTTCACGACTCCTTCGATCGAACCGCGCTGCTCCTGGGCCCTGGCCGGCCAGGCAGCCAGCGTCATCGCGAGCAACACCGCGAAAACACGTATACGCATGTAGTCCATCCTCCTCGAGTGCTTTGGGTCGGGCCCGACGGACAGAAACCGGCAACGCACAAGCCAGCCGCCCGTCGGAACGTGAGCGCGTACGCACACAGCGTGCCCGCCCCCGTATTGTCACCATTCGCCCCTGTTTATTCGCAATTCGTCAATGGAGCTGCTTACGGTACTCCAAAAACTCATGCAAAGATCGAAAACCTTGAAGGATGCGATCCGGCTATTTGGATCCAGCCGTCATGACGCAGTTGGTGTACGTTTAACGGGCGCCTGTCCCTCGAAAGGCACGAATGGGCCCACTGCCACTCGCGCGAGCCGTCCCGATTGCCATCGTTCTCGCACTCCTCGCCGCCTCAGAAACCGCCTGTCACAATTGCGGGCTCGCCGAACACGATCGGGTCACCGTCAGTCCGACCCAGAGCGCGGGACTGGTGCCAGGCGACGGGGGCGCCGTCTACCAGGACATCTCGCTGAAAGCCGCGACGAGCGATCCCGAATTCAGCCTGTCCAACACCAACTACGCCACGGAACCCGGCGGCGTCGACGCGTTCCTGGTGCCGACGACGTGCGAGACGTTGTTCGAGGGTGGTTATCCGGGCGGCACGCCGCTCTGCAAGATCTACGTCGGTCCGGCAAAGCCGGGCGGCGTCTCCTCGCGTGCCAAGCTCGATCCAGGCACCTATCGCCTCTATCTGCAGGGGTACTCGGACGTCACCTCGCCGGTGAAGTATCTGATCGACGTGTACATCTGGGACTACCGCTGCAACTCGCTGATTCAGTAGGCCGGTTCTTCAGGTGCCGGGCTGCGGAGTATCCTTGGGAGTTATGCCGTCCCGGGACGTCTTCGACGTGTACATCGTAGGCGCGGCCCGCACGCCCATCGGCAAGTACGGCGGCGCGTTGAGGAACGTGCATCCGGCGGAGCTCGGCGCCGCCGCGGCGCGCGCCGCCATCGAGCGGGCCGGCATCACGGCCGACGCCATCGACGAGGTCCTCGTCGGGCACGCCCGCCAGGCGGGCTCTGGTCCCAATCCGGCGCGGCAGGTCGGCCGGAAAGCCGGCGTGCCCGATCGCGTCCCCGCGCAGACGATCAACAAGGCGTGCGCGTCGGGCGTGCAGACGATCGCCACCGGCGCGCAGTCGATCCGGCTCGGCGAGTCCGAGATGGTGCTCGCCGGCGGCATCGAGTCGATGAGCCGCATGCCGTATCTCATCGACAGCGAAGACGCACGCTGGGGCCACAAGATGGGCAACTTCACGCTCGTCGACGCGATGTATCGCGACGGGTTCACCTGCTCGGTCTGCGGCCTGATCATGGGCGAGACGGTGGAGCTGCTGGCGCGCGAGTACGGGATCACGCGCGACGCCTCCGATCGCTACGCGCTCGATTCGCAGCAGAAGGCCGAGCGCGCGATCGCCGCCGGGCGCTTCCGCGACGAAATCACGCCCGTCGGATACAGGGACCTGAAAGGGAAGGACCAGACGCTCGCCGCCGACGAACATCCGCGCGCGGGCACGACGATCGAGAGCCTGCAGAAGCTGCCGCTGGTCTTCCCAGCGGTGGAAGGGGGAGCCGGCGTCGTCACGGCGGGCTCGTCTTCCGGGATCACCGACGGGGGCGCGGCGGTGGTCGTGGCCGGTGAGGACGCCGTCAAGGCACGGGGCCTGACACCGCTCGTCAAGATCACCGGCTGGGCGACCGCTGGCGTCGATCCGCGGCGCATGGGCATCGGTCCCGTCCCCGCCGTGCAGAAGCTGTTGAAGCAGACCGGGCTGTCGCTCGACGACTTCGATCTCGTCGAGCTGAACGAGGCGTTCGCCGCGCAGGTGCTCGCCGTCCTGAAGGACCTGCCGATTCCGCTCGACCGGCTCAACGTCAACGGCGGCGCCATCGCGCTCGGGCATCCCATCGGCTGCACCGGCACGCGCATCGTCGTGACGCTCGTCTACGAGATGCTGCGCCGCAAGGCCAGGCGTGGGCTGGCGACGTTGTGCGTGAGCGGCGGAATGGGCATGGCGATCGCGCTCGAGAGGGCAGGGGGCTAGAGGCAGGGACATGGGGCTGCGGATTGCGGTCATCGCTGGGGACGGGATCGGCAAGGAGGTCACCGCGGAGGCGGTCAAGGTGATCCGCCGCGCCGGCGAGGTGTTCGGGCGGACCTTCGACATCGACGCACTGCCGTGGGGCGCCGATTACTTCCTCCAGACGGGCGTCACGATGCCGGCCGACGGCTACGCGATGCTGCGCGACGACTTCGACGCGATCTTCATCGGCGCGCTCGGCGACCCGCGCGTGCCCGACAACCGACACGCGCGCGACATCCTGCTCGGCACCCGGTTCGAGCTCGACCTCTACGTCAACTACCGTCCGGTCACGCTGCTCGACGCGCGGCTCTGTCCGCTCAAGCATCGCGAACCGAAGGACGTCGATTTCGCCGTCTTCCGCGAGAACACCGAAGGGCTGTACGTGAGCATCGGCGGGCGCTTCAAGGCGGGCACCGACGACGAGGTCGCGATCCAGGAAGAGCTGAACACGTTCAAGGGCGTGAACCGGATCATCCGCTACGCCTTCGAATTCGCGAAGGCCCGCGGCCGCACGAAGGTCTGCATGGCCGACAAGTCGAACGCCATGCAGCAGGGACACGCGCTCTGGCAGCGCGTCTTCAAGGCGGTGGCGGCGGAGTATCCTGGCATTCAGGCGACGCACTACTACATCGACGCCCTCGCGATGTACATGGTGCTCGACCCCGGGCAGTTCGAGGTGATCGTGACCAATAATCTGTTCGGCGACATCGTGACCGACCTCGGCGCGACGTTCCAGGGAGGTCTCGGGATGGCGGCGTCCGGCAACATCCACCCAGGCAGGACGTCGATGTTCGAGCCGGTGCACGGCTCGGCGCCGAAGTTCGCCGGGAAGAACGTCGCCAATCCGATCGGTGCGATCGCGTCGGCGGCGCTGATGCTCGACACGCTGGGATTGACCCGGGAAGCCGCCGCGATCGACGCCGCCGTGCGACAGGCGGTGCGCGACAACCAGGTGACCGCCGACATCGGCGGCGCGCTCGGCACGCGCATGGCCGGCGACGTCATCGCGGCGGCCGTCCGATGACCGACATCTTCATCCTCGGCGGCGCCCGGACTCCGATGGGTGAGTACACGGGCCGGTTGAAGGATCTGTCGGCGATCGAACTTGGCGCCCTCGCGTCGCGCGCCGTGCTCGAGCGAACCCGCGTCGCGCCGGAGGCTGTCGACCACGTCGTGTTCGGCAACGTGCTGCAGACGAGCGCCGACGCGGTTTACGGTGCGCGTCACGTCGGACTGAAGGCGGGGCTGCCGGTCGCCGTTCCGGCGTTGACCGTCAACCGACTGTGCGGCTCGGGCCTCCAGGCCGTGATCAGCGGCGCGCAGCTCCTCCGGCTCGGCGAAGCGAACGTCGTGCTGGCCGGCGGGATGGAGAGCATGAGTCAGGCGCCTCACGTCATCCGCGGCCTTCGCAGCGGCCTGCGCCTCGGCCAGGGGCAGCTCGAAGACACGCTGTGGTCGTCGCTCCACGACACGCACGGCGGCTGCACGATGGCGGCGACCGCGGAGAACTGCGCCGTCCAGTACGGGATCTCGCGCCAGGAGCAGGACAGCTACGCTCTGCGCAGTCAGCAGCTCGCCGCCCGGGCGTGGGCCGAAGGACGGCTGCGGGAAGAAGTCGTGCCAGTCGAGATCAAGTCGCGTAAGGGGACCGAGCTCTTCGCCGAGGACGATCACCTGCGTCCGGACACGACCCTCGAGGGATTGGCAAAGCTGCCGCCCGCATTCGGCAAGGGCGGCAGCGTCACGGCCGGAAACGCGAGCGGGATCGTCGATGGCGCCGCCGCGCTGGTGATCGCGTCGGCGGACGGCGTGAAGGCGCACGGCCTGACGCCGATCGCGAAGCTGACCCACTGGGCCTATGTCGGCGTCGAACCGACGCTGATGGGCATGGGTCCGGTGCCGGCGACCCGCAAGGTTCTCGACAAGGCAGGCCTGGCCCTGAAGGACATCGATCTGATCGAGATCAACGAGGCTTTCGCCGCGCAGTATCTGGCGGTGGAGAAGGAACTGCATCTCGATCGCGATCGCGTCAACGTGAACGGCGGCGCCATCGCGCTGGGCCATCCGCTCGGCATGACCGGCACGCGGCTGCTGCTGACGCTGACGCTCGAGCTGCGCCGCCGCGGCTTGACGCGCGGCCTCGCCGCCGCCTGCATCGGGGGCGGCCAGGGCATCGCCGCGCTCGTCGAGACGATCTAGCGGCATTGTCTGGTCGTGCCGAGGCAGACCTGAAGGTCTGCGCTACGAGAGCGTTCGGTGTAGCGCAGGCCATTTTGGCCTGCCGAGGCAGACCTGAAGGTCTGCGCTACGAGAGCGTTCACGACAGTTTCGCGAGAGCGTTCGCTGTAGCGCAGGCCATTTTGGCCTGCCTCGCCATTTTGGCCTGCCTCAGCGCGCACGGCCGCCGCGGGCGAGGGTTCAGCGGGCCTGGAGGATCGGGAGGACGCGCCAGAAGAGGGTGACGGCGAGCACGAGGTTGGCGGCGTGCCCGGTCCAGCAGATCCGGCACTGCAGGCGGCGCGTCCACAGACCCCATCCAAGAAAGGCGCTCATCGCGATCGCCGGCAGCACCATCGCGAGCATCAGCGGCGGCGGCCACCCGAGCAGCAGCCCCGCGGACAGGAGGACGTACAGCAGCAGTCCGAGCAGCGCGTTGGGGACGCCCAGCAGCGACGCGCGGGGCGTTCGGAAGAGCACGGCGCAGCCTCCGTCTTCCATGAGGCAGACCTCCGGGCCGGTCAGCCACGCCGGCAGCACCCGGTAGTGGCCGTAGAGCGCGGCCGACGCCGCGGCGGCGCCCGCGGCGAGCGCGATCCAGGTCAGAAAAGATAGGAGCATGTGGTGGCTACTGGATCTCGCGCATGAGCCGACGGGCCTTCTGCTTGAAGTCGTTGTCCTCGGGTGTCCACTCGGGATCGAGAGGGGCCTCGATCGCGCGAGTCAGGAGGGCGCGCGCCTCGTCCTTCTTCTTTTCGTCGATCAGCGTTTCGGCGAGGAAGTAGAGCGACACCGTACTGTTCGGGTTGTAGATCAGCGACTTGCGCAGGTGCTCCTCGGACTTCTGCGTGCTGCCGCCGAAGAGCCCCGGCACCTTGAAGTACCAGCGGCCGAGCGCGCGGTCGGCGGATCCCTGCTGAAAGGCCGGCTCGAGGCGCAGGACCGTTTCCAACTCGGCCCTGATGTCGCCGCGGTATTTCAGTCCCTGGCGGAGACCGAACGACTCGGCGAGCGCGCCCATGTTGGCCGCCACCCAGAAATGTCCCTCGGGCCGGTTCGGTTCGACCGCGATCGCCGCGCGTCCCGCGGTGATGCCCGCATCGAGGTTCGACTTGCGATCGGTGTCGGCGCCGTGCGTGCCGAGCCAGTAGCGCGCACGCGCCAGCTTCCACGCCGACTCGAAGTCGCGTCCGTTGGCGGCGAGACGGGCAGCCCAGACCTGCACCGCCCGCTGCGCGGATGCCGGATCGGTCCGCTGCGCATACAGCGTGTCGGGGTCGTCCTGCGGGATCGCGCGGAACGGGGGTGCCGCCGGCGGCATCAAAGGGAGCAGGTACAATATGAGAATGCAGGCACTCATACGGGAGCTTCTCGCGGAACTGGGCGAGGATCCGTCGCGCGAAGGGCTGGTCGACACGCCGAAGCGCGTCGAGAAGGCGCTCCGGTTCCTGACGAGCGGCTACACCGCCGACGTCGACACCGTGCTGAACAACGCGCTGTTCACCGTCGATTATAACGAGATGGTAATCGTCAGGGACATCGACTTCTACAGTCTCTGCGAGCACCACCTGCTGCCGTTCTTCGGGCGCTGCCATATCGCCTACATTCCCAACGGGAAGGTGGTCGGCCTGAGCAAGATTCCGCGCCTCGTCGAGGTCTTCGCGCGACGCCTGCAGATCCAGGAACGCATGACCAACCAGATCGCCGCGACCATCAAGGAGAAGATCGACCCGCTCGGCGTCGCGGTGGTGATCGAAGCCACCCACCTGTGCATGGCGATGCGCGGCGTCGAGAAACAGAACTCGTTTGCGGTCACCAGCGCGATGCTCGGCGGCTTCCGGAGCGATGCCCGCACGCGCGCGGAGTTTCTCGAACTGATCCGCCGTCCGGATCTGAACGCCCGCCCGGCGCCGTGGCCGACTACCCAGCCCGCATCGTCTGTCTGACGGAGGAGACGACCGAGACGCTGTATCTCCTCGGCGAAGGGGATCGCGTCGTCGGCGTGTCGGCCTACACGGTGCGCCCACCCGAGGCGCGGCGCAAGCCGAGGGTCTCGGCCTTCCTCAGCGCGAATCTGGACAGGATCGACGCGCTGCGCCCCGACCTGGTGCTGGCCTTCTCCGACCTGCAGGCCGACATCGCCCGCGAGCTGATTCGCCGCGGCCATGCCGTCTACACCTTCAACCAGCGGAGCGTCGCCGAGATCCTGCAGATGGTCCGGATCGTCGGCGCGCTGGTCGGCTGCGCCGACAAGGCCCACGCGCTGGCGGCCGACATCCAGCGGGGGCTCGACGAGATCGCGCCGCGCCTCGCGCCTCGCGCTCAGCGCCCGCGCGTGTTCTTCGAAGAGTGGCCCGATCCGCTGATCTCGGGGATCCGGTGGGTCGAGGAGCTCGTCGAGATTGCGGGAGGCGAGCCGATCTTCCCCGAGCTCCGCGACCGGCCCCTCGCCAAGGGGCGGATCGTGGATGCGGCGGAGGTCGCTGCGCGCAATCCAGATGTCATCGTCGCGTCGTGGTGCGGCAAGCGGGTCAGGAAGGCCACGATCACTGCCCGGGCCGGCTGGGATGGCGTCGCCGCAGTGCGCAGCGGCCAGGTGCACGAGATTCCGTCGAGCATCATCCTGCAGCCGGGGCCGGCCTCGCTCACCGACGGCGTGCGCGAGCTGCGGCGGATTCTCGACGCCGCCGCGTCGGCGCCGCGGCGCGCGCCTCTATACTGAGACCATGCGCGTCGTCACGTTCGGCGCGGTCGCACTGGCGGCCGCGCTTGCCACCTCGCCCGCCGACCAGAAGAAGCAGGTCGCCACCAAGAAGTCCGCAGCCAAGCCGGTCGCCACCAAGACGGCGACTCCCGAGACCGCCTGCCCGTCGCTCATCGGCATGGGCGTCAAGACCGTCCGCAGCTTCTGCGACGTGCCCGCCGGCCGCGATCCGGCGCAGGGGATCGTCATCACGCTGCCGCCGCACGCCGGCGCCGGCACGCTCAGTTTCGACTTGCACGCGCGTCACCTGTATTCGGAAGACGAGATGAAGAGCGGCAAAGCCTACGCGCGCTACCGCGCCGCCGTCGGCGTGCTGACGATGAAGGGGGATCTGCTGGCGCGGGGGGCGGTCGAAGCGGAATTCCGCTCGGGATCCGATCTCTTCGACCGCATCGGCGGCGGCAGCGGCGGCGGCCTCAAAGCCGTCGCGCCCGCCGGCCGCGAGCCGGTCCTCGTCGAGGTGCCGGCCAACGTCGATCAGGTGAGCGTGCTCGGCGAAACGCTCGACGCGCTGACCCCCGCCGGCCACGCCACCGTCGTGATGCCCGGCCGCCCCGTCGCAATCGTCAGCAACATCCTGTTCGAATACAAACCTGGATCAGCGCCGACAAAAAAGCGCTGATGATTTTCACATTCTCAGTTTGTTCCCTCCCGGTTCCACGGGTGTCTGGCGACGAGTACTTTCATTTCCAGCAGCTCGATAAGTGATCGGCAGCGCTCGAGCAGGCCGTCGCGTTCGAGGAGGGCCTGTTTCTCGACAGGCTCGAATTCGAGGTACTGCGCGAGGGCGTTGACGAGATCCTCGTCGGCCATCGAGCTGGGCACCTTCGTCTCCTTCGCGTCCTTCGTCTCCTTCGTGTCCTTCGTGCTTTTCGTGCTCACGGGCTGCGGCACCAGCAGGGCCTCGAGTCGCTGGCGGTGCGGCCGCATCGCGTCGCGCAGGCTCTCGGGCGCGGGCTCGAACACGGGCTCGACCTGCGCCACGCGGTAGAGGCCTCCGTCGTCCTCGCCGCGGATCCGGAACTTCTCCATGCCGCGCAGGACGATGTTGAAGCGGCCGTCGGGAAGCCGCTCGGCGTGGGTGATCACTCCCGCGCAGCCAATCGGGTAGACCGGCGGCGTCGCGTCGTACTGTCCTTCCCATCCCGGCTGCAGCAGCACCATGCCGATGATGCGGTCCCCCTTCAGCGCGTCGTCCACCATCTGCCGATAGCGCGGCTCGAAAATGTGGAGGGGCAGGAACACATTGGGGAACAGCACCACGTTGGGCAGGGGGAAGACGGGAATGGTGGGAGGCAACATATCAATTGCCCAGCGCCGAGTGCAGAATGCCGATTGGATTGGGGATTGCGGGAATGAGGATTGGATTGGAGAGTGTTGATTGGAAACTGTCCAATCGCCAATCCAATCCCCAATCGAGAATCCCCACTGCAATCGGCACTCTGCAATCTCCAGTCTGCAATAACAGGCTTCAGTGAATGGTGCGCGTCTTCTTGTCCATGTAGTCCATGAGCACGTAGCGGCCGAGCGTGCGGGGCGTCGTGAAGTACGCCTTGCCGTGGCAGATTTCCGCGACCTTGCGGACGAAGCTGACGAGGTCGGGGTCGCGCGCCAGCATGAACGTGTTGATCAGGATGCCCGCCTTGCGGCACGCGGCCACCTCGGCGAAGGTCTCCGAGACGATGTAAGGGTCGAGGCCGAAGGCGTTGCGGTAGATCCGCCCGTCGGGGCGGGTCAGCGCCGACGGCTTGCCATCGGTGATCATGACGATCTGCCGCATGTCTTTCTGCTGCCGCTCGAGGATCCGGCGCGCCAGTCGCAGCCCTTCGCGGGTGTTGGTGTAGTAGGGGCCGACCTTCGAGCGCGCCAGCTGGCCGAGCGGGATTTCCTCGGCCGAGTCGTGGAAGAGCACGACCTTCAGCGCGTCGCCGGGATACTGCATCCGGATCAGGTTGGCGAGCGCCAGCGCGACGCGCTTGGCAGGCGTGAACCGATCCTCGCCGTAGAGGATCATGCTGTGGCTGCAGTCGAGCATCAGCACCGTCGCGCAGGAGGACTGATACTCGCCTTGCGCCACCATCAGATCCTCATAGTCGACCGCTATCCCGAGCTCCTTCGTGTCCTTCCCCTCCTTCGTGGCCTTCGTGCGTGTGCGCAGCACGGCGTTCAGGATCGTCGCGCTCGCATCCAGGTTCATCGTGTCGCCGAACTCGTACTTCTTCGACGCGCCGCTGGCCTCGATGCCGGTGGCCATTTCGCGGGTGTCGTGGCGGCCGAGGCTGCTCTTGCCGAGCGACCCGAGCAGGTCGCGCAGCGCCCGGTAGCCGAGGAAGTCGAGGCTCTTGTCGGTGATTTCGAAGCGGTACTGCTCGGTGTTCCCCATCCCGGCGCCGGACTGGCCCTCGCGAGGCGCGTCCTCGTCGCGCGGCGGCTGCGTCAGATAGCCCTGCGACTGCAGCTTCTCGATGATCTTGTCGATCAGTTGATCGAGCCGCTGTTCGGCCTCGTCGCTGTCGCGCCAGTCCTTGCCGAGTAGCCGCTCGAGCGTCTCCTCCGAGAGCATGCCGCCGTTGAGGATCGCTTCCAGGATGGCGTCGTGCAGCGACTGGCGTGAATGTCCGGCCTCGTCATCCTCGCCGTAGGGGAGGCCGTACGGGTCATCGAACCCGCTGCCGAGGAGCAGATCCGAGAGCTTCGACAGCAGGTCCTCGAGATCGAGATCGTCGAGGTCGTCGCCGGTGAACTTCGAGTAGCGATATTTCACAGACGTGGTTCTTCCGTGACCCTCATGGGCATTCGCTAGTTGTAGTACTTCTTCTTGTGGCCGAGCGGCAGGTCCCGCTCGGTGAGCTGATCGACGTTGCGCGGCGGACGCTTCGGCTGTTCGGCGGCCTGGAACTGTCCTTCGAGCGACCGGCTGATCTTGCGCTGCGCGTAGAGCCCCTCGAGCACGAAGTCGACGGCCGCGGCGAGCTCCGGCCCGACGGCGCGCCGGTTGATCGTGCGGGCCGCCTCGTGCAGCCCCTGGACCTCGCCCGCCCGCGCCAGCAGCGCCTCGGCGGCCAGCGAGTCGTCGATCTGCAGGTTGCCGCCCAGATCGAACCACTCGGTGATCTGGCGGAAATCGGCGTTCGGGAAATAGCCGTCGAAGATCGCCGAGACGGCGCCGCGGATCAGCTCGCGCGCGACGTTGTCGGCCCCTTTCAGCTCTCCCTCGTATTCGAGCTCGAATTTGCCGGTAATTGCCGGGATCGCAGCGTAGACGTCGGTGACGCGCGGGACCGCCGTCCGCTCGCCGGTCGCCAGCGCGCGGCGCTCGGCGTTGGAGACGACGTTCTCGAGCAGCGAGATGGGCAGCCGCTGGCTGACCCCCGATCGCTTGTCGATCTTCTGATCCTGCCGGGCCTGGAACGCGACCTCCTCGACGACCTCGCGCACATATTCCGGCACGTGCGGCGTGACGTCCGAGGCCGGACGATCCGTCCACGCCTCCTGCCGAGTGATCGCCATCGCCTGCTGGCGGCTGGCCGGGTAATGCGTGCGGATCTCGGAGCCGATGCGGTCCTTCAGCGGCGTGATGATCTTGCCGCGGGCGGTGTAGTCCTCGGGGTTGGCGCTGAACACCATCAGCAGGTCGAGCGGCAGGCGGACGGGGTAACCCTTGATCTGGACGTCCCCCTCCTGGAGGATGTTGAACAGCCCGACCTGGATCTTGCCGGCGAGGTCGGGCAGCTCGTTGATCGCGAAGATGCCGCGGTTCGCCCGCGGCACCAGGCCGTAGTGCATCGTCAATTCGTCGGAGAGCTGCAGGCTGGCGCGCGCGGCCTTGATCGGATCGAGATCGCCAATCATGTCGGCGATGGTCACGTCGGGCGTGGCCAGCTTCTCGACGTAGCGCTCGTCGCGGTGCAGCCAGTCGATCGGGAGCGCGTCGCCGTCGGCCTTCACCCGCGCGCGGCACGCGCTGCAGAGCGGCGCCAGCGGATCGTCGTGGATCTCGCAGCCCGGGACGACCGGCATCCACTCGTCGAGCAGCGACGTCAGCGCCCGCAGCAGGCGCGTCTTCGCCTGGCCGCGCAGGCCGAGCAGGATGAAGTTGTGACGCGAGAGGATCGCGTTGACGACTTGCGGCACGACCGAGTCGTCGTAGCCGATGATGCCGGGGAAGAGCGATTCGCCGGCGCGCAGCTTCTCGATGAGGTTGTCGCGGATCTCGGATTTGACGGACCGACGCGCGAGGCGCCGCGCCTCGATCTCCTTCTTGAGCGCGCCGAGCGTGGCAGCCTTGGGGGTCATCATCGAATCTTAGCACCGGCGTTCGATCGACTTGGGCTGCTGTCGCCTCGGGAGCGTGGGAATGTCGCTCCGGCCTCCCGGTATGATGCCGAGCGTGGCCCTGGTCTACGCGCACCGCGGCGGATCGACGCTGCGGCCGGAAAACACGCTGCTGGCGTTCGATCACGGCGTATCGCTCGGCGCGGACGGGCTCGAGTTCGACGTCCATCTCTCGCGCGACGGGGTCGTCGTCGTGCACCACGACCCGACGCTGGATCGGACGACCAACGGCCGCGGTCCGCTGGCGGCGCTTACCGCCGACGAGCTCGCCCGGCTGGACGCGGGGTATCACTTCGGTCCGCCCTCGCCGCCCGGGTCGCCAGCGGAGCCGGCGGACCAGCCCGGGAGCCGTCCCTATCGGGGTCTCGCCGGCGGCGTCCCACGACTCGACGAGGTCCTGCGGCGGTATCCGGCCGCGCTCTTCGTCATCGAGCTGAAGCTGAACGAGCCCGAACTGGCGTGCCGGACGATCGACGCCGTTCGGGCCGCCGGCGCCGTCGATCGCGTATCGCTCGGCTCGTTCGGCAGCCGCGTGCTGAGAGCGGCGAGGGCATATGAACCGGCGATCCGCACGGGTTCGTCGCGGGAGGAGACGCGGCTGGCGCTCTACCGGTCGTGGGTGCGCTGGCCGGTGCGGCATCCGGCGTTCCAGGAATATCAGGTGCCGGAGCTCGCGGGCCGCACACGCGTCGTGTCGCGCCGATTCGTCCGCGACGCGCATGAGGTGGGCCTGCCGGTCAAGGTGTGGACCGTGGATGAGGAGCAGGACATGCACCGCCTGCTGGGCTGGAGAGTCGACGCCCTGATTACTGACCGGCCCGACGTCGCCGTTCGGGTCGTCAGAGTGTCCATGTCCGAGGACACAGACGGCCGGCTCATTGGAGATCGGTGAGAAATGGCCGGAATGCGGCCCCTTGACAGTGGCCGTACCCTTGCGAATAGAGGGATCGCCATGACCAAGTCGCTCGTTCCGCTCGCACTCGCCGCAACCCTCACTGCCGCGCCGGCGCTAGCCGGTCAGCACGGCCACGGCCATGCCGCTGTGGCTGGTCACGGACATGCCGTCTACGGCGCCCCGCACGCGGTCTACGCGGCGCCGTATCACGCGCACTATTACGCGCCGTACTACTCGTTCCATTCACACTTCAGTGTGGGGTTCGGCATCAGCGTCGGTTACCCGGTCGCGTATCCCGTGTACGCGCCGTACTATTATCCGGCGCCGTATGCGTACGGATATCCGCCACCCTACGCGCAGGGCTATCCCGCGCCCTACGGATATCCGCAGCAGGGGTATCCGCAACAGGGGTACCCGCAGCAGAACTACCCGCAGCAGAACTATCCACAGCAGGGGTACCCACAAGGGTATCCGCAGCAGAACGGATATCCGCAGCAGAACTATCCGCAGCAGCAGAGTTACCCGCAACAGAACGGGTATCCGCAGAACGGCTATCCGCAGCAGCAGTCGTATCCGGCACAGGGCTCCGGGGCCTACGGCAACAACTCGATCCAGACGCAGCCGCACGCAACTGCGATTGGGGCCAATGGCGGCGTGAGCTTCGAGATCTCGCCGAGTGACGCCGAAGTGTGGATCGACGGCAGCTTCCGCGGCACCGTCAGTGAGTTTGGTCCGCAGACCGACCCGCTCAAGCTGGCGGCCGGCCACCATCGCATCGAGCTGCGCGCGAACGGCATGCAGCCGATGTCCTTCGACGCCAGCATCGTCAGCGGCCAGGTGATCCCGTACCGGGGAACTCTGCAGCAGCCGTAGGCACGGACCTTGTAGATCCATCTGAACTTCAAGGAGGTTCAGATGGATCTACGCGCCAAGTACGATCAGGCGATTCAAACCGCCAAACGCCTCGGTTTTCAGGGAGCTGCGACGCAGGAAGGGGACAAGCTCCGCTTCCAGGGCAGCGTTCATTCCGAAGACGAAAAAAACCAGATCTGGAACGCGATCAAGACGGTTCCGAGCTGGCAGACGGACATCGACGCTGACATCCATGTGGTGCCGCAGGCGCAGCCGGTCGGAACGACGGGCGCCGGTGGACGAACTTACACGGTGAAGGCGGGCGATACATTGAGCAAGATCGCCAAGGAGCATCTCGGCGACGCGAATGGCTACATGAAGATCTTCAACGAGAACCGCGATCAGCTCTCCGATCCCGACAAGATCAAGCCTGGACAGGTGTTGAAACTACCGGCGTAGCGGGAGGGTGCGCAGGGGCTGGGTCTTGGCCTCTGGAAGGCTCGTGCCGTTTCGGATCGCGATCCGAAGGCGATCGGTCTTCCCAAGATCGATACCCGGCCCTGCTATCGGCCCACCAGCTGAGCGGCGGTGGTGAATTTCGGTTCGATATCGACGGGGATGCCGGCCAGTCTGTCGAGGACTCGCTGGACCTCGGGACGGACCACGCCCAGGCGAGTGGAGAGGTCTTTCGCCCGTGCGTAGCTTCCTTCAGCCTGGATCGTCATCACGTCGCCGGTCAGGGCCGTGACGGCGTCGGCGATCCTGCCGGCGTCGATGGTGAAGGTGCCGTCCTGGCGGACCTTGAACGCGCCGGCATCGAGGAAACTGTTGATCTGGATCGCCAGGCCGCGGCCGTGGGCTTCGTTCACTCCGAACCGGATCGAGCGGAACGCCGACGCCAGGAACGTCGCGTACATCGATTTCGCGATGGCGGCGTCGAGCTGCTTGCGATCGGCGAGATAGCGGAGCGCCCACAGCGCCGACACGTCGGCCTTCACTTCCTCGATCGTGCTGTAGGTCTCTTTCAGCTCATGCCGGACGGTCGTGGTCCGGCCGTTCACCGCGATGTCGTGCGGGCCAAGTCCGTGCATCAGCTCGTGCAGCAGGATGTGCGTGAAGAACGCGGCGAACGACACCTTCTGCTGATCGGCGGATGCCAGCGCCGCCTTGGCGATAGGCAGCAGGACCATCGTGAACTTCGCGTCCTGCACGTTCTTCAGCATCACCCGCTTGGCGCCTTTTTCGCGCAGCACCCGTTCGTCGTTCGGCAGGTTGAACGCCGCGGTCTGCACGCCGCGGTTTCCGTCGCCGGCGGCGAACACCACGTTGACGACGCGGATCGGCGAGAGTGCGGCCAGCTTCGGATTGCGGTACTTCGGATCGATCGGCAGATGGTCTTCGAGCTCCTGCAGGTGATCCCCGAACCCCTGCAGCTTCGTCGACTCGGCCTCGTCGCGGATGGTGATGAAGGCCTCGAACGCCGCCTTCAGGTTGAACCACTCGTCCTCGTAGACCTCGTAGGGGCCGATCGTCGGCTCGATCGCGGCGTCGAGTTCCATCCAGGCGACGTCGCTCGCGTAATAGTCGTTGCTGAGAAAGGCGTCGGCGCGCGCCGACAGGAACGCCCTGAGCGTCGGCTCACTCGTCAGCCGGGCGGCGTCGCGCAGCAGGTCGGCGGCGCGGGCCAGCGCGCCCTGGTACTCGAGGCTATAGGGGACGGCGGTGAAGTTCCGGCCGTCACGCCGGATGGTCGTGAAGAAGCCGGTCGCGGCGTCCTTCGCCTTCCCCGACAGGCCGGCCAGCCATGTCTCGACGTCCTCGCGGGCGGCGCCGGCGGGATAGAAGTTCGCCGCCGCGGGCTTGGCCGGCGTCCCCGGGACGAACGGCCTGTTGTCGTCGAGCCGGTCCCACGGCCCCTTGTTCAGCAGGAAACAGTGTAGGCGAGCCGCCGCGGTGCGCGAGGCGCGCGGCCCGACCGGCATCGACGCTTTCTGCGCGAGTTCCTGCAGCATCGCGTCGTTCCCGGCCCATACCTGGTGGAGGAAGAGCGCGTCCATCACACGCGCCGCCTCGACGAGATGCCCCAGCGCCTCCCGTTCGTGTTTCGGCAGCCCGCTCAGGTCGGCGCCGACGTCGGCCGGCGCGAAGCGGGCGAGCATCTTCTGAAGTTCGGCCAGTGTCGCCATGCAAGTAACGGTGGCCGTTATTGTGCCCTACAATAGGAGATTGTACCGCCGAAGAGAGGATCCATACCGAGATGCGAAATCCTGCGCCCAAGGACACTGCCGAACTCGAAGCCCTCGAACAGCGCGAATGGCGTGAGTCGCTCGACTACGTCATCGAGCAGGGGGACCGCGGCCGCGTCCAGCGGCTGCTCGCCACGCTGCGGCATCACGCGCGGATGAGCGGCGTCGCGCTGCCGTTCAGCGCGGTCACCGCCTACGTCAACACGATCCGGCCCGAGGAGGAGACGCCGCTTCCCGGCAGCCAGGAGATCGAGCGCCGCATCAAGAGCCTGATCCGCTGGAACGCGATGGCGATGGTGGTGCGCGCCAACCGGCTCTCCGACGGCATCGGCGGCCACATCTCCACCTATGCGTCTGCCGCGACGCTCTACGAAGTGGGGTTCAACCACTTCTTCCGCGGCAAGGGGCGCGAGGGCGACGGCGACGTCATCTACTTCCAGGGCCACGCATCTCCCGGCATCTACGCACGGGCGTATCTCGAGGGCCGGCTGACGCAGGAGCAGCTGGAGAACTTCCGGCACGAGCTGCGTCCGGGCGGCGGTTTGTCGTCGTACCCGCATCCGTGGCTGATGCCGGACTTCTGGGAATTCCCGACGGTGTCGATGGGGCTCGGGCCGATCATGTCGATCTACCAGGCCCGCTTCAACCGCTACCTGGAAGACCGCAATCTCAAGAAGCCGTCGACCAGCAAGGTCTGGGCGTTCCTCGGCGACGGTGAGACCGACGAGCCGGAATCGCTCGGCGCGATCAGCCTCGCGTCACGCGAGAAGCTCGACAACCTGATCTGGGTCATCAATTGCAATCTGCAGCGCCTGGATGGTCCGGTGCGCGGCAACGGCCATGTGATTCAGGAGCTCGAAGCGCTGTTCCGCGGCGCCGGCTGGAACGTCATCAAGGTGCTGTGGGGCTGCGACTGGGATCCGCTCCTCGCCAAGGATCCCGACGGGCTGCTGGCCAAGCGGATGGGTGAGGTCGTCGACGGCCAGTATCAGAAGTACGCGGTCGAATCGGGCGCCTACTTCCGCGAGCACTTCTTCGGCACCGATCCGCGGCTGCTCGAGATGGTCAAGCACCTCTCCGACGATCAGTTGAAGCGCCTGCGCCTCGGCGGCCACGATCCGCAGAAGGTCTACAACGCCTTCAAGCAGGCTGTCGAGACCACCGGTCAGCCGACCGTGGTCCTGGCCCGGACCATCAAGGGCTATGGCATGGGCGAGGCTGGCGAAGGCAAGAACATCACGCACCAGCAGAAGAAGATGAACGAGGCGGATCTCCGCTCGTTCCGCACCCGCTTCGGCATCCCGATCTCCGACGAACAGATCGCCGACGCGCCGTTCTACCGTCCGGCCGACGACAGCCCCGAGCTGCAGTACGTCCGCGAGCGGCGCAAGTCGCTTGGCGGCCCGGTGCCGCAGCGCCAGGTCCGCGTCGAACCGCTCAAGGCCGGTCTCGACGACGTGTTCGACGAGTTCCTCAAGGGCACGGACGGCCGCAAGGCGTCGACGACGATGGTCTTCGTGCGGATCCTGTCGAAGCTGCTGCGCGACAAGGAAGTCGGCGAGCTGATCGTGCCGATCGTCCCCGACGAGGCGCGCACGTTCGGTATGGAGTCGCTGTTCCGCGCGGTCGGCATCTACTCGCACGTCGGCCAGAAGTACGAGCCGGTCGACATGGACACGCTCCTCTACTACAAGGAAGCGCAGGACGGCCAGATCCTCGAGGAAGGCATCACCGAAGCGGGCTCGCTCGCCTCGTTCATCGCCGCCGGCAGCGCCTACGCGACGCACGGCGTCAACACGATCCCGTTCTTCATCTACTACTCGATGTTCGGCTTCCAGCGCGTCGGCGATCTGATCTGGGCCGCCGGCGACACGCGCGTCAAGGGGTTCCTGCTCGGCGGGACGGCCGGCCGGACGACGCTCGCGGGCGAGGGGCTACAGCACCAGGACGGCAACGCGCTCGTCTACTCGCTGTGCTATCCGAACTGCCTCTCCTACGATCCGGCCTACGCCTACGAGCTGGCGGTCATCATCCAGGACGGGATCAAGCGGATGTATCGCGATCAGGAAAGCATCTTCTACTACCTGACCGTCATGAACGAGCAGTACGAGCACCTCGAGATGCCGAAGGGCGCCCGCGACGGGATTCTCAAGGGCATGTACAAGGTGAAGCCGGCTCCCGAGTCGAAGAAGGACGCCAAGGCGCCGCGCGCGCAGCTGTTCGGCAGCGGCGCGATCCTCAACGAGGTCATCAAGGCGCAGGAGATCCTGCAGAAGTACGGCGTCGCCGCCGATGTCTGGAGCGTGACGAGCTACGGCGAGCTGTATCGGGACGGGCATGCCTGCGAGCGCTGGAACATGCTGCACCCGGCCGAGTCGCCGAAGGTCCCCTACGTGACGCAGTGCCTGAAGGACGCGCCCGGCGTCTTCGTGGCGGCGTCCGACTACCTGAAGGTGCTGCCGGACTCGATCGATCGCTGGGCACCGCGCCGGATCCGATCGCTCGGCACCGACGGCTTCGGCCGCAGCGAAGACCGCGCCGCGCTGCGCGAGTTCTTCGAGGTCGACGCGCGCTTCGTCGCCGTCGCGACACTCGCCGAGCTGCAAAAGGAAGGACAGCTCGAGGCGGGCACCGTACAGAAGGTGATTGTCGAACTGGGGATCAATCCGGAAAAACCGAATCCGGCGAAAGCGTAAGCGCGCCGAATGGTGCAAAGGGTGCTAAAGGGGCCAAGGGTGCTAAGGGTGCTGGTGCCGAAGGCGCGAAGGGTGCGAAGGGTGCGCAGTCTTGGCACCAGCACCCCTAGCACCAGCACCCTTCGCACCTCTAGCACCAGCACCGTTTGCACCATTGGCACCCTTTGCACCTTTAGCACTAGACTTTCCTGACATATGGCGAGCGAATTCAAACTGCCCGAACTGGGTGAAAACGTGCACGGCGGCGACGTGCTGCGCGTGCTCGTCAAGGCCGGCGACGCCGTCAAGGCCGAACAGCCCGTCCTCGAGCTCGAAACCGACAAGGCCACCATCGAGGTGCCGTCCTCCGTTGACGGCACCGTCGGCGAGGTCAAGGTCAAGCCCGGCGACAAGGTCCAAGTCGGCCAGGTAATCTTCGATCTGAAGGAATCGAAAGGGAAGGAGGCGAAGGACGCGAAGGAACAGAAGGAACCGAAGGAGCAAGAGGCCGCCGCGCCCGCTCCTTCGACTCCTTCGTCCTCTTCGACTCCTTCCCCTTCGTCTTCTTCGGTTCCTTCCATCCGGCAACCCGAGGATGAGATTGTCGACGCGCCCAGGCCGCGGCGGGGTGAAGTTGTCGACATCGGCCGCGGCGCCCGTGCGGCGGCAGCGTCTCAGACACCCGACAGCGGTCCGGCGCCGGCCGCCGCGCCGTCGGTGCGGCGGGTCGCGCGCGAGCTTGGGGTCGACATCCGGCAGGTGAGCGGCACCGGCCCGAACAGCCGGATCAGCGTCGACGACGTCCAGGCCTACGTCCGCGGCGTGATGGAGGGCGGGAGTTCCGCCGGCGTGCCGGCGCAGCAGCCGCTGCCGGACTTCGCCAAGTGGGGCGAGATCGAAACCAAGCCGATCAACAACATCCGGCGCAAGACCGCCGAGCACCTCAGCCGCGTCTGGAACGTCGTGCCGGCGGTCACGCAGTACGACAAGGCCGACATCACCGCCCTCGAGGAGCTGCGCAAGAAGTATTCGCCGATCGCCGAGAAGGCGGGCGGCAAAATGACCGTCACGGCGATCGCGCTGAAGGTGCTCGCCGCCGCGGTGAAGAAGTTCCCGCAGTTCGCGTCCTCACTCGACTTGCAGCGCGGCCAGCTGGTCTACAAGAAGTATTCGAACATCGGCGTCGCAGTCGATACCGAGCGCGGCCTGCTGGTCGCCGTCGTCCGCGACGTCGACCGCAAGGGCCTGGTCGATCTGTCCGTGGAACTGGCGAAGATCTCCGAGAAGGCGCGTGCCGGCAAGCTCACGCTGGAGGACATGTCGGGTGGGGTGATCACCATCTCGAACCTTGGCGGCATCGGCGGCGTCGGCTTCAGCCCGATCGTCAACTGGCCCGACGTGGCCATCCTCGGCATCTCGCGCGGCAGCACCGAGCCCGTGTGGGACGGCCACCAGTTCCAGCCGCGGCTGATGCTGCCGCTGTCGCTCTCCTACGACCACCGCGTCATCGACGGCGCCGACGCAGCGCGCTTCCTGCGCTGGGTGGCGGAGGCGTTTGAGAACCCGTTTCTGTTGAGCCTCTGACAAGGGTGCTAACGGTGCGAAGGGGGCCAAGGGGGCTAACGGTGCTGGTGCGAAGGGTGCTAGAGGGGGCTAAGGGTGCGCCGGCACGCTTGGCACCAGCACCCTTGGCACCAGCACCCTTCGCACCGTTGGCACCCTTCGCACCAGCACCTTTAGCACCTTTAGCACCCTTTGCACCCTTAGCACCGTCCTTATGCCTCTCTCCACTCAACTCGTTGTGATCGGCGCCGGCCCCGGCGGCTACGCGGCGGCGTTCTACGCCGCCGATCGCGGTCTGCAGGTCACGCTCGTCGATCCCGAGAAGAACCCCGGCGGCGTCTGCGTCTACCGCGGCTGCATTCCGTCGAAGGCGCTGCTGCATGTCGCCGACGTGATCACGGAGTCGGCGCACCTCGCCGATGTCGGCGTCGCGTTCGGCAGTCCGACAATCGATCTCGGGAAGCTGCGCGACTTCAAGAACAAGGTCGTTGGCCAGTTGACCGCCGGCGCAGGGCAGGTACGCAACCTGCGCAAGATCGCGCACCTGCAGGGGATGGCGTCATTCCGCGACACGCGCACCCTCGACATCGATCTCGTCGGCGGCGGCAAGGAGACGCTGACCTTCGAATCCTGCATCATCGCCACCGGCTCTCGTCCGACCACGATCCCAGGACTGTCGATCGACAGTCCGCGGCTGATGGACTCGACCGGCGCGCTCGAGCTGCCCGACATCCCCGGCTCACTGCTCGTCGTCGGAGGCGGCTACATCGGGCTGGAGCTCGGGTCCGTGTATGCCGCGCTTGGCAGCAAGGTGACCGTCGTCGAGATGACGCCGGGACTGCTGCCGGGCGCTGACCGCGATCTGGTCAACATCCTGGCCAAGCGGATCACCGCGATCTGCGACGCCGTGTGGTTGAACACGAAGGTCACGGGCATGAGAGGGAAGGACGCGAAGGAGGCGAAGGAGGCGAAGGAGATCCTCGTGTCGTTCGAGGGGGAGGGCTTCACCGGCGAGAAAGCGTTCGACCGCGTGCTGGTGTCAATCGGACGGCGCCCCAATTCGTCAATCCCAGGTCTGGACAAGCTGAAGATCGAGATCGACAAGCGCGGCTTCATCGTCGTCGACGAGGCGCGTCAGACCGGCGAGCCGGGGATCTACGCGATCGGCGACGTCGCCGGCGAGCCGATGCTGGCGCACAAGGCGGCGCACGAGGGCCGCGCGGCGGTGGATGCGATCGCCGGCGATCGCAACGTCGCCTTTGCGCCGCTCGCGATTCCCGCCGTCGTGTTCACCGATCCGGAGATCGCGTGGGCGGGGCTGACCGAAACCGAGGCCGAGAAGAAGGGTCTGGCGGTCGCCGTGGCGCGCTTCCCGTGGGGCGCGTCGGGCCGCGCCATCTCACTTGGCCGCACCGACGGCGTCACCAAGCTCGTGATCGATCCGAAGACCGAGCGGGTGCTCGGTGTCGGCATCTGCGGCCCGGGCGCCGGCGAGCT
>DASXLB010000024.1 GCA_036496585.1 Vicinamibacterales bacterium | reverse complement strand
TCAGCTCGATGGTGAAGTCGGCCGCGCTCTGCTGGACGCCGCCCGACCACCGGGTTCGCAGGTTGCCATCGAGCGCCCGCGGCGTGTGGGGCGGACTGGGAAAGGCGTCGAGCGATTTGATCGCAATCGCCTCGCCCCGGCGGTCGGGAAGCAAGTCGCCCGCCGTGCTGGCTGGCAGACGATAGCTCGTCCAGCCGGCGCCGGTCTGCTGCAGTGTTGCTCCCGGAAACGCGCCGACGAATTTCCGCCACCCGCCGTCTTCGTCGGACGCGCCATCGACGATCACGGCCAGCGGTCCGTGCGCCGTCATCGCCTGGAGGATGCGCTGATCGTGGTCGGCGAGGAGGACACGCATCGGGTAAATCTGCGGCGCCGCGTAGCCGCTGAACCCGTTGAAGAGCGGGACGTTCTCGAGCGTCTGCTGAAAAAGCGCCGCCGCGTCGACGTCGTCAGTCGACGGAAGATCGAGGCGAGCGGTCACGCCGGATGCGGCCGGCCGGCGTTCGGGTTCTGGAAAGACCGGTATGGCGCGCGGCCACCCGTCGAGGAGGAGCCCGGCGGCCGCCACGGCGGCGAGGGTCCGCCGCGAGCGCCCCCGGAAGCGATTGATGGCGAGCGCGGCGAGCACTCCGAGACACGCCAGCGTCATCATCCAGAAGCGCGCCGGCACGCGCAGTCCGTCGAAGCCAGGCAGCCGCATCAGCCACCCGTACGGCGCCTGATACATGGCGTGGTGCGAGAAGAACATCGGGTCGGGTCCGAGCGCCAGCACCCACGTCCCAAGCGCGGCGAGCGAGTAGAACAGCTGCGGGCTCCGGTTCCTCGCCGCCATCACCACGCGCGGCATCAGGGCGAGCCAGGCCAGCGCCGCGAACAGCGCAAGCGTCACCGGTTTGTCGGGGCGCCCGATCGACAGCAGGCGGACGCCGCCGATGGTCAGTTTCAACGACTGGTAATAGACCGCGAGCGTCGCGGCAATTGCGAAGACGACGAACAGCGCCGCGGACAGCCGGCGCAGCCACCACCGCGTGCGCGTGGGCTCGACGGCGGTCGAAAACGGCCTGGCCGCCACGACGGCGAAGAGCGCGAGCGCGGCAATCGTCAGGCCCGGAAACAACTCGCCTTCCGGGCGGTCGACGACGCGCAGCCATCCCCAGAATCGCAGGCCCTCGGCGGCATCGAGCAGGCCTCCCACGTCCGCGCTGTAGGTTTGAATCTCGGCCAGGCCGCGCGAGAAGCCGTAGGTATCGACGAGGATTCGCTGATAGCCGAGCAGGATGGGAGCGACCACGGCCACCGGAACGATCCAGCACGCGGCGACGACCGCGACCTTCCGCAGCGGCCAGCGCCCGAGCGCAAACCACGCGAACCATCCGGCCAGCAGCACAGTAAGGAACAGCAGGTAGTAGCCGCACGCCAGCGCCTGCATCAGCCACGCGGCGGCGGCCGTCGCTGCCCAGGTAGGGCGCCCTTCGCGATCGTAGCGATGCAGCGCCGCGAGGCACACCGGCGTCCAGCACGACCAGAGCACTTGGACGTGCGGCAGCTGCGCCACGCGATAGGGCGCAAATGCGAAGGCGATTCCGGCGGCGAAGGCGGCGTCGTGGCGCCTGGTCAGCGTGAAGCCGAGGAAGTACGCACCGAGAGCCGACAGAACGTAGCTGGCGAGCAGCGTGAGGTTGTAGCCGAGCAGAGCGTTGCCGGTTGCGGCGATGATCGGCCAGGCAATCGGCGCCTCGCCGAGCAGATGCTCCGAGAACGCGAAGGTGCCAGGCGATGGGTAGAAGATCGGCGCATTCCACCAGGCAGCCGTAAGCGGCACGGCTTTCGTAGACCACCACAGGATCCACGCGTTGAGCAGCGGATCGCCGGGATCGTGCGCCACTCCGTGCAGGAGGTGGAGCGGCAGCGGCCAGGAGTAGGCGAGCGTGATGAAGACGTAGACGAGCGTCGCGAGCGCGACCGGATGCGGCTTGCGGAGCGTCACGTGGCGGTCAGTATAGACCGCACCTCACGTGCGGCCCAGGCTCAGACGCCGCCGGGGTGGCGCGCGCCGCGGTCGTCACCAGCGGGCAGCGTAGACGAACCGCGCCGCCGGCTGTTCGAGCCAGACGACGATGCGCATGGCCAGCGTCATCCCGATCGCGAACTTCGCCGTCCTGATACCGGTCAACTGATTCTTCGTGCAGCGTAACTCGCGCGCCAGCTGCGCCCACGTCTGCTGCTGCTCCTGCCGTCGCGCGTTGACCGCGTCGTAGAGCGCCGGAAGATTCCAGCGAAGCCGCTCGCCGGGGCCCGCCGGCGGCAGTCGCAGGGCGCTCGTGTCGGCGGGCGCCGGCCTGAGAAAGCTCTCCGGCGTTCGTCCGAGCCAACGCACGAAGAACAACGCGTGCTGGCAGCTCGTCTCGCGGCGAGTGGCGATGCCGGTGATCGTCGACGGGCTGATGGGATGATCGGCAGGGCGCCGGCGGTTCAAGTCGGCCGACAGCTCCCAGATCTGATCGGCAACCTGCCGCCAGCTGAGGCCGCGCTCGGCCCGTCGCCTGTCCATGGCGTCGTACAGCGCGTGGGCGTCGAACATCGTCGAGAGCCGAGAGTCGTCAGCCGGAGGCGAGCAGCGCCAGCAGCGCCTTCTGCACGTGCAGTCGGTTCTCCGACTGGTCGAACACGACCGACGCGTCCGAATCCATCACGTCGTCGGTGACTTCGTCGCCGCGGTGCGCCGGCAGGCAGTGCATGAAGATCGCGCCCTTCGGCGCGTGCGCCATCAGCCCGGCGTTCACCTGATACGGCTGGAAGGTGTCGCGGCGCGCCACGGCCTCGCGCTCCTGGCCCATCGACGTCCACACGTCGGTGTAGACGGCATGGGCGCGCGAGACCGCGTCAATCGCGTCGTGGGTGACGCGGACGCCGCCGCCGAAGCGGGCAACGGCGGCGACCTGCTGCCGCACCCGTTCGGGCAGCTCGAATCCGGCCGGCGACGCGGCCACGACGGTGCCGCCGAGCATCGACACCGCATGCGCCAGCGACGCGGCGACGTTGTTGCCGTCGCCGACAAACGCGATCGTCTTTCCCCGCAGCGTTCCCCAGCGCTCGATCATCGTCTGGCAGTCGGCCAGCGCCTGGCAGGGATGCTCCTCGTCGGTCAGCGCGTTGACGACACGCAGCGCCGGCGCGGCGGCGGCGAAACGGCGCAGGCGATCGTGCCCGAATGTACGGATGACCACTCCGTAGACCCAGCGCTCGAGGTTGCGCGCGACGTCCTCGATCGTTTCGCGTCCGCCGAGCGCGACGTCCCCGGCCGGCTCGATGACGTCGCCGCCGAGCTCGCGGACCGCGATCACGAACGTGGAACGGGTGCGCAGCGACGGCTTGTCGAAGAGCAGCGCGATGTGCCGGCCGGCGAGCGGCGCGGCGTGCTGCGTGCCGGTGGCGCGCGCCACCTTCATCGACGCGGCGAGCTCGAGGCACGTCTCGAGCTCGGTCGGCGTCAGGTCGAGCACCGACAGGAACTGCGAGGGCTGCCAGGCCGGCGTGGCCGCCCGACGGGGTCCGCTCATGTTCTGTACTCCGCGTTGATCTTCACGTACTCGGCGCTCAGGTCGCACGTCCACATCCGCGCGCGGCCGGTGCCGCCGGTGCCGAGGTCGACGAACAGCGACACGTTCGTTCCTTGCAGGTGCACCGACGCCTCCGGCGCCCGCTCGTCGAACGGCCTCCCGTCGGCAAAGAGGATGACGTCGCCGATCTGTATGCGAGCCCGCTCGAGCGAGAAGTCGACGCCGGCACGCCCGGCGACCGCGACGAGGCGGCCCCAGTTCGGATCGGCGCCGTGCACGGCCGTCTTGACCAGCGGCGAATTGCCGATGGCGCGCGCGGCCTGCTTCGCCTCCGCGTCGGTGCGCGCGCCGGCGACGTCGATCGTGACCAGCTTGGTTGCTCCTTCGCCGCCGCGAACGATCCCGATTGCCAGCTGCTCGCAGACGCGGCGCATCGCCGCGATGAACAGCTCGAGCTCCGCGTCGCCGATCGTGACGCCGCTCGCGCCGTTGGCGAGCGCGAACACGCAATCGTTGGTCGAGCACTCCCCGTCGACGGTGATCGCGTTGAACGTGACATCGGTCACCGCCGCGAGCGCGCGCTGCAGGAGCGGCGCCGACACCTCGGCATCGGTCGTGACGACGCCGAGCATCGTCGCCTGAGGAGCGGCCATCAGCGGCTCGATCATGCCGGAGCCCTTGGCAATTCCGCCGACGCGGAACGTCCCCGCCGCCGACGTCGCCTCGACTGCCGACTCCTTCGGAAAGGGATCGGTCGTCATGATCGCGCGCGCGGCAGCGGGACCGCCGGTCTCGGAGAGCGCCGCCGCGGCCGCCGCAATCCCTTTCGTGACGGTGCCGCGATCGATCGCGACGCCGATGACGCCCGTCGAGGCGACGAGCGCCTCGCCAGGATCGACGCCGACGGCGCGGGCGGCGGCGTCCGCCATGGCGTGAGCGGTGGCAAGGCCGTCGGGACCGGTGCAGGCGTTGGCACAGCCGCTGTTGATCGCGACGACGCGGGCCCGGCCGTGGGACGTGGCGAGCCGGGCCTTCGACACGAGCACCGGCGCCGCCTGCGCCTTGTTGGTCGTGAAGACCGCCGCCGCGGCTGCCGGACGGTCCGACACGATCAGCGCGAGATCGGGATTGCCGTTCTTCTTGATGCCGCATGCGATACCGGCGGCGCGAAAGCCGGCCGGCGCCGACACACTGCCCGCGATGTCCAGCAGCGTCATGCCGGGATCGGGACGAGGCGAAGCCGTTCGACGCTGGCGCGCGGCGCGGCCACCGCGCGCGACGGCGGCGCAGTAGCCTCGAGGCGCAGGCCCGACCCGGCGCGCAGCGGGAGCGAGACCGCGTATTGCCCGCAGCGGCGGAACAGGCCGCAGGCGACACAGTCGTGGGCGATCTTCTCCGGCACCCAGACGTGCGGCACGATCGAAAAGCCCAGGCGGATGAAGTGCGCCGGCTGGTGCGTGAAGGCGCAGAGGGTGAGATAGCCCAGCTCGCGGGCCCGCTCCGCCAGGGCGTTCACCAGGGTCACGCCGGACCGCTGGCCGCGGTGCGACGCGTCCACCACCAGCGAACGGACCTCGGCGACCTCGGCGCTGAGCGGGGCCAGCTCGCCGCAGCCGACGACCGCGCCGTCGAGCACCGCCACCACGAACCGCTGCACGTGCGACTCGACGTCGTCGAAGGTGCGCGGCAGGAGGTGCCCGACGCTCAGATTGGCGGTGATGAGCCGGTGAATCGCGACGGCGTCTTCGGGCACTCCGCCGCGCAACTGAATCGGGGCCGTGACGATTTGCTCGGTCACTGTCTGGATCCCTCCACCACGGCGGCGATCGCCGCTTCGAGCCGCGGCAGGGCTTCGTCGATCTCCTGCTCGGTGATGACGTAGGGCGGCAACAGACGGAGCACCGTGTCCGACGTCCGGTTGATCAGCAGCCGGCGCTCGCGAGCGGCGTCGACGATGGCGGCGGCCGGTCGGTCGACGTCGAGGCCCCACATGAGTCCGGCGCCGCGGACGTCGCGGATCGCCGGCTGACGCTCGGCGATCGCCCGCAGCCCCTGCTCGAGATGGGCGCCGGCGCGGGCGACGTGATCGAGCAGGCCGTTCTCGAGCGCGTCGAGAAAGGTCAGCGCGGCGCGACAGGCGAGCAGGTTGCCGCCGTAGGTGCTGCCGTGGTCGCCGGGCTTGGCCGCCGCCGCAACGCGGTCCGAGAACATCGCCGCGCCGATCGGTACGCCGGCGCCGAGCGCCTTGCCGAGCGCCATCAGATCCGGCGTGATGCCGAGCGCGCTCGAGTAGAACGGACGGCCGGTGCGGCCGAGGCCGCACTGGACTTCGTCGGCGATGAGCAGCGCCCCGGTGCGTCGGCAGGCCGCGATGATGGCGTCGGCGGCAGCCTGGGGAATCGGCCGCACGCCCCCTTCGCCCTGGATCGGCTCGACGATCACAGCGGCCGTGTCGGTGGTGATCGCGGCCGTGATGGCCGCCGGGTCTTTCGGATCGACGAACGTGACCTCCGGCACCAGCGGCTGAAACGGATCCCGATAGTGCGGGTCCCAGGTGACCGACACCGCGCCCAGCGTCCGCCCATGGAACGAATGCGTCAGGGCGACGAAGCCGGCGCGCGGCGTTCCCTGCGAGTACCAGAACCGGCGGGCGAACTTGAGGCAGGCCTCGACCGCTTCCGCGCCGCTGTTGCAGAAGAACGCGCGGGGGAGTCCCGACAACGCCGACAGCCGCGAGGCCAGCTCCGCCTGCAGCGAATGGTGGAACAGGTTCGACGTATGCAGCAGCCGCGACGCCTGGTCGGCGATCGCGCGCGCCAACGCCGGATGGGCGTGTCCGAGCGACGCGACGCCGACTCCGGAGATGAGATCGAGATAGCGTTCGCCCTCGCGCGTCACGAGCGTGCAGCCGCTGCCGCTCTCGAACACCACGGGGGCGCGCTTGTAGACCTGCAGCACGTGCTGCTCGTCGAGGGCGATGGGATCGGCGGGATGTGTCGTGATCATAGTCAGTGTTCTGCCGCGGTGGCTCGAGCGGAGCCCGAGCGAAGGAGAGTGCCTGGGGCCTGTTCGTACTCGCCGGCCCGTCCGTCCACGATGCGGACGTCTTCGACCCCGCCGGCCATGGCCTCGAGGCAGGCGCCGAGCTTGGCGACCATGCCGTCGCGCGCGGTGCCGGCCGCGACCATGGCGCGGGCCGCCTCCTCGTCGAGGCGGCCGCAGGTGCGTCCGTCGGCGTCGAATACGCCCGCCGTCTTGCCGGCGATGATCAGCCGCGCCGCTCCGATCGCGCGCGCGAGGTGCGCGGCCAGTACGTCGGCGTTGACGTTCAGCAGCGCGCCGTCCTCGGTCATGCCGACGCTCGACACCACCGGCACGTAGCCGAGCCCGAGCAGATCGCTCAGCAGCTGCGACGGCGCTCCGGCCGACGGCACGCCGACCAATCCAAGATCGGCCGTTGCGCCGCTCGTCGTCTGCAGCGGCGGCGCGATGGTCGAGAGGCCGATGGCGGCGTCGGCGCCGGTCAGGCCGACGGCTTTCACGCCGGCGGCGTTGAGCGCGGCCACGAACGCGGTGTTGATGCGTCCGGCCAGCACCGAGACGACGGTGTCGAGCGTGTCGGCATCGGTCATGCGCAGCCCGTCGACGAACCGCGGCGTCTTGCCGCGCGCCTTCAGGTCGGCGTCGATGGCGCGGCCGCCGCCGTGCACGACCGCGACCGGGCCCGAGGCCTGCAGCGCCGCGACGCCGGTGGCCGCCGTCCGCATGGCGCCCGCGTCCTCCAGCAGCTCTCCGCCGAGCTTCAAGAGCGTGGCGCTCAGGCGATGCGCTGTACGAGGCTCGCTCACTGGAGACCCAGCCCCTCGTCGAAGCCGAAGGCGACGTTGAAGTTCTGCACGGCCTGGCCGGCGGCTCCCTTGACCAGGTTGTCGAGGCAGGCGACGAGCACGACCTGCCGCCGCGTCGGGTGGACGCGCCAGCCGATGTCGCAGAAGTTGGTGTGCGCGACGTGCTTGATCTCCGGCAGATCGCGCCCGGTGAGCCGCACGAACGGCGCCGCGTCGTAGGCGGCGTGCAGCGCCGTGGCGATGTCCGCCTCGCCGGCATCGGGCGTCAGCACCGCGTAAATGGTTTCGAGGATGCCGCGATCGATCGGCAGCAGGTGGGGCACGAACGTCACCTCCGTGCCGAGCTCCTGCTCGATCTCGACGGCGTGGCGGTGCTCGAACACGCCGTAAGCGGAGAGCGATCCGTGGCACTCGCTGAAGTGGGTGCGCTCGCTCGGCGTCTTGCCGGCGCCCGACACGCCCGACTTCGCATCGATGATGATCGGCGCGGCCGTCTCGATCAGGCCGGCTTCGACGAGCGGCTTGAGCGACAGGATCGCCGCGGTCGGGTAGCAGCCGGCGCAGGCGACGAGTGTCGAGTCGCGCAGGCGGCTGCGATTGTGCTCGGTCAGGCCATAGACGACCGGTCGCGGCGAGTCCGGCGTGCTCGGGTACCAGCGCTTCCGCAATGCGGCGTCGCGCAGGCGAAACGCGCCAGACAGATCGAAGACGCGCTTGCCGCGCTCGACGAGCGTCGGCGCGATCTCGGCCGCGGCGTGATCCGGCAGCGCGAGGAACACGGCATCGGTCGACGCTGCGAGCGCGTCGACGTCGAGGCCGGTAACCGGCGAATCCCACACGTGGCGCAAGGCAGGCACGCGGCGCGGCTCAGCGCCGGCAGACCCCATCGCCGCGACCAGCTCGGCCGCAGGATGCCGCGAGAGCAGCCGGAGCAGCTCGACCCCGGAATAGCCCGTGGCCCCGGCCACACCCACCCTGATTTGAGAATAACTATTCATCGAAAAGATTGAATATACGGATCGTCAAGACGGTCGTCAACAACAAAATAATAGCTTTAGCTTATGCATCATGTGTATAATCACCGATCTCGGCTGAATACTTATGAAGGCATATAGGCAGTCTCTTGTGGTCGAGCTCGTCGATCAGGAGGCCATTACCAGCCAGGAACAGCTCCGCGAGCGCCTGCAGGCACGAGGCATCGATGTCACGCAGGCGACGCTGTCACGCGACATCCGCGACCTCGGCCTCGTAAAGCGAAGCAGCGACGGTGCTTATCGGCGTCAAGCGCCTGGGGAATCCGCCGTGCCGGTCGACCACACGGCGGCGCTGCGGCGCACGGTGGCGGGCTCGTTGAGGCGGTTCGACGTGGTCAACCAGCTCGTGGTGCTGCGCACCGAATCGGCGCAGGCCCATCCGCTCGCCGAGGCGATCGACCGCGCGGCGCTGCCTGAAGTGGTCGGGACGATCGGTGGGGAAAACACGATCCTGGTGATCTGCCGCAGCGATCGCGAGGCCCACTCGTTCACCGTGCGCCTCGAAGCCTGGGTGAAAGGATAGCGATGGACACACCACGGATTGTGCTCGCCTACTCGGGCGGCCTCGACACGTCCGCGGCGATCGCCTGGATCGCGGAGCGGTATGCGGCGGAGGTGATCGCGGTGACGCTCGACTTCGGGCAGGGACGCGAGCTGACCGGGGTGCGCGAGCGCGCGCTGGCGGTGGGGGCGGCGCGCGCGCATGTGCTCGACGTCCGCGACGAGTTCGCGGCGGACTACATCCTGCCGGCGCTGCAGGCGGGCGCGCTGTACGAGGACCGCTACCCGCTGGCGACGGCGCTCAGCCGGCCGCTGCTGGCGCGCAAGCTCGTCGAGGTCGCCCGCATGGAGGGCAGCACGATCATCGCCCACGGCTGCAACGGCCAAGCGAACGACGAGCTGCGCATCGAACTTGGGGTGCGCGCGCTCGATCCCTCGATGACGGTACTGGCGCCGGCGCGCATCTGGGGGATGACGCGCGAGCAGCTCATCGACTATGCCCGGGCGCGCCGCATTCCGATCCCCGCGCACATCGACAGTCCGTACACCGTCGACACGAACCTCTGGGGACGCTCGATCGAGCGCGGCGTGCTCGAGGATCCGTGGCAGGAGTCTCCGGAAGACGTCTATACGCTGACTCGCGCACCGCGCGACTGTCCCGACGAACCGGCCTACGTCGAGATCGAGTTCGAGCAGGGGGTGCCGCTGCGCGCCAACGGCGTCGAGATGCCGCTCGTCGAGCTGATCGAGAGCCTGGAGACGATCGCCGGCGCGCATGGCGTCGGCCGGATCGACATGGTCGAGAACGCGGCGGCCGGCGGCAAGTCGCGCGAGATCTACGAAGCGCCGGCTGCCGTCCTCCTGCACACTGCGCACAGCGAGCTCGAGAAGCTCGTAGTGCCGCGCGACCTCGAGCGGCTCGGCCACGATCTCGGACGCGCCTACGCCGATCTTGCGTACACCGGCCGCTGGTTTTCGCCGACCCGCGAAGCGATCGACGCGTTCATGCGCACCGTCCAGCCCCGCGTTACCGGCGCCGTCCGCCTCAAGTTGTTCAAGGGCGATTGCCGGGTGGTCGGTCGCCGCTCGCCGCTGGCGATCGAGGCCGACAACCCCCTCTCCACCGTCCCGCCTCCGCACGCCGCGCGCGCAGCGGCGGCGTCACCGCCAGCCTCGGAAGGATCCGTTCACTGATGGCGCATCTCTGGTCCGGACGTTTCGCCGGCGATCCCGACGCTGAGCTGTTCGCATTCGGCGCGTCTTTCCGCTTCGACCGCCGCCTGTTCCAGGACGACGTGCGGGGCAGCCTCGCCTGGGCGAATGCGCTGGCGCGGGCCGGTGTCCTCTCGCCCGACGCCGCGGCCGCGATCGACGGCGGGCTGCGGTCGATCCTCGCGCGCGGCGCGACCGATCCCGGCTTCGTCAGCGACGCGCACGGCGACGAAGACGTGCACGCATTCGTCGAGCGCGAGCTGGTCGCGCTGGTCGGCGAGGCGGGGCGGCGGCTGCACACGGGCCGCTCGCGCAACGAGCAGGTCGCCGTCGATCTGCGTCTGTATGTGAAGCGACGCGTCCCGTCCATCCTGGCGGGGATCGCGGGGCTGGTGCGGTCGCTCGTGGCGCTCGCCGACCGCGCCGGCGACGCGCTGATGCCGTCGTACACCCATCTGCGTCGCGCGCAGCCGGTGCTCGTCGCGCACTTCCTGCTCTCGCACGCCGCCGCGCTCCGCCGCGACGCCGCGCGGCTGACCGCGGTGCTCGGAGAGGTCGACGAACTGCCGCTCGGCTCCGGCGCGATCGCCGGCACCGCCTACCCGATCGACGTGGCCGCGCTGGCCCGCGACCTCGGTTTCTCGCGCCTCGCCCGCAACAGCATGGACGTCAGCGGCGACCGCGATTTCGTCGCCGGGTTCCTGCATGCCGCGTCGGTCGGCATGGTGCATCTCAGCCGGATCGCCGAAGATTTCATCCTCTTCACGTCCGAGGAATTCGGCTTCTTCGAGCTCGACGATCGGGCGGCGACGGGCAGCAGCCTGATGCCGCAGAAGAAGAATCCCGATCCCCTCGAACTCGTCCGAGGCAAGAGCGGCCGTGTCATCGGCCACCTCACCGGCTGGCTGGTTTCGATGAAGGGTCTCGCGGCCGGCTATAACAAAGATCTGCAGGAAGACAAGGAAGCGCTGTTCGACGCCGAGGACACCTGGCTCGCCTGTCTTCGCGCGACGGCCTCGGTCGTCGACGGCCTGACGCCGAACCCGGTAGTCACCGGGCGGGCCGCCTCAGGCCTGCTGCTCGCCACCGACGTGGCCGACTATCTCGTCGCGAAAGGGCTGCCGTTCCGGGACGCCCACGAAGTCGTCGGCGCGATGGTGCGCCGGCTGGTGACCGAGCGCCGATCGTTCGAGGATCTCTCGCTCGACGAATGGCGATCGCATTCGGCGCTGTTCGGCGACGACGTGCGCGGGGCGATCACCGCGATGGCGTCGGTCGAGAAAAAGCAGACGCCGCAGTCGACGAACCCGAAGGCGGTCGCTGCGGCGCTGGACGAAACGCGCGAGTGGCTGAAACGTGTGGAGGCCGAAGGCTAGGGCCCCGACGCTCCGGCTTTCCGGAACCGGCCTCGAGAGCCGAACCTTCAGCCTCCCTCACGTTAGAACTTGAACGACACTCCGATCGACGTGCGCCAGAAGTGGAAGTTGCTGAGGCCGACGCCGTTGTTCGAGCCGTTGAACGATCGGAAGTAGCGCACATCGCCGCGCAAGCCGATGTTCTGCGTGAAGAACCCCGCCAAGCCGGCGCCCACGTCGAACCCGAAATCGTTCGCCGTCGTCGCGTCGAAGAAGCCGGTCGCACCCACGTTGCTGCGGATCAGGCCGAGTCCGCCGACCGCGTACGGACGAATCTGCGCGCCGTGGCCGCCCACCGGCGCGCCCACGATCAGGTTGCCGGTCAGCGTGGCGACGTTGTTGCCGCTGCTGAACGCGAATCCATTCGCGTCCGTCGTCGTCGAGAAGAAGTTCGGCGAGTAGCCGAAGTCGAATTCGGCGCCGATGATGCCCTTGCCCATTCCGGCGATCGACACGCCGTAGTCGGCCTTGTGCTCGAACTCGCTGGCTCGGGTCGAGCCGTCGGAGCCGTTCACATCGGCTGAGCCGCCCGCGTTCCATCCGACGAACGGGGTGATGAACCAATCAGCCGACGCGATTCCCGGCATCGCCAGGGAGGCGGCCGTCACGACTGCTGCGGAAAGTAGCCACTTGCGTACTGACATTACATTTCTCCTCCAGATAACGTCCCGCGGGAGGAGATTGCAAGCGTGATGCCCTGCCAGTGCCGAGCCGGATCGGCTGAGGTGAAGGAGCTGTGGGGGGCGGACGCCGTCAGACGGCGGAGTTCAGCAGTTCCCAGGCGCGACGCACATGCGACTCGGCCGTCAGCAGGTGGCCGATCGCCAGACGGAGCACGAAGCGACCATCGAGCTTGGTGTGCGAGAGAAACACTTCGCCGGACGCGTTGACGGCGTCGAGCACGCGCTGGTGATCGGCGTCGCCGCGCGTTCCCCGCATGCGGAAGCAGACGACACTGAAGGGAACCGGCGCGGCCAGCTCGTAGGTATCGCTGGCGTCGACCCATGATGCGAAGAGTCGCGCCAGCCGCATGTGCTCGGCGATTCGCGCGCGCAGGCCGGCCGCGCCGAAATGCCGGAGGATCATCCACAGCTTCAGCGCGCGAAAGCGGCGTCCGAGCTGGATGCCGGTGTCCATCAGATTCGTGACGCCGGCGTCGCCTTCGCTCGTCTTCAAATATTCGGGAGTCAGCGAGAACGCCGCGCGGACCATGTCCATGCGGCGGCAGTAGAACGCGCTGAGATCGAACGGGGTGAACAGCCACTTGTGCGGGTTGACGACGAGCGAGTCGGCCCGCGCGGCGCCGTCGAGGATCCACTCCCAGCCCGGCACCATCGCGGCGACTCCCGCATACGCCGCGTCGACATGCAGCCACACGCCGTGCGCGGCGCAGATGTCCGCGATCGCGGCGACCGGGTCGACGCTCGTGGTGGACGTACTCCCGACCGTGGCCACCACGGCGATCGGCAGCAGGCCCGCGTCGCGGTCGGCGCGAAGGCGATCGGCGAGCCGCGCCGGTTCCATCCGGAACGCGGCATCGACTGAAATGCGGATGAGCGCGTCGTGTCCGAGGCCGAGCGCAATCACCGCCTTGTCGACGGAGGAGTGCGCCTGTTCCGAGGCGTAGACGCGCACCCCTTTCAGATCGGCGCGACCCGCGAGCCCGGCGCGGCGGACATCCGGCACCGCCGCCTCGCGCGCCGCCGCGAGCGCATGCAGCGTCGAGATCGATGCGGTGTCGTAGATGACCCCCTCGAAGACATCCGGGAGCCCGATGAGCCGACGGAGCCACCCGAGCGCGACCTCTTCCAGCTCGGTTGCGGCCGGCGACGTGCGCCACAGCATCGCCTGCTGATTGAGCGCCGCCGACAGGAACTCGGCCAGCACACCAGGCTCGCTCGCGCTGCTCGCGAAGTAGGCGAAGAAGCCCGGATGGTTCCAGTGGGTGAGGCCGGGAACGAGCACCCGCTCGAAATCGGCGAAGATCTGCGCGAACGTTTCGCCGTGCTCCGGCGCGTGCGAGGGAAGCGCGTCTCGGATGTCCCCCGGCGTGACGCGAGCGAGTACCGGGTAGCGGGACGGATCGTCGAGGTAGGCCGCGATCCAGTCGGACAGGAAGCGGGCGTTATCTCTGAAGTCGGACACGGGGGAGATGTGGAAATGTGGGGATGTGGAGGTGCCGGAATCTAGATTTCCACATTTTCACATTTCCACATTTCCAATTTATTCCCGTCTCTCCACGGTGATCGTCGCCGGCGCGGCGAGCTTCACATTGAGGTATTCCCCCTGGCGAAGCGTGGCGGCGCTGCGGTCGCCGGCCATGACGGCGGCGGTGCCGCCGGCCGCGCCGGTCGCGCCGCCGATCGCGGCGCCTTTGCCGCCGCCAAGGATGGCGCCGATGATGGCGCCGCCGATCGCGGCCCCCCCGATCTTCTTCGTGCTGCCGTTCGACGGCTCTTCGCCGACGCGGTACACGGCGTCGGTGTGCAACGGCACCTGCGAGCCGTCGGCGAGGACCAGCGTGTGGAAGCGGATGCCGAGCCGCGCCTGATCCTTCACCTTGCCGCCGCGTTCGACGGTTGTCACGGAGCCGATCACTCTCGACCCGGCCGGAATCGCGACGCGGCCGCTCGACATCACGTCACGCGAGACGCGAGCGTCGACGCGATCCTCGACGCGCGCACGTTCCGACGACAAGGTCGTTTCCACCTGCAGCCCGATCACCGACGCGGCGGGGAGGATCAGCTCCTCGAACTGCGGCGACCGCGGAGGCTCGGGTAGCGGATCCTCAACCGGCTTGATCGCCTCCGCGGGCTTGGCCGGCGGCGCGGCCGCCGCGGCCGGAGGGGTGGTCGCATCCGGTGGCGCGGCCGACCCGTTCGCGGCCGTCACCGGCGCGGTCCGCTGCGCCTGATGCGGCGTTGCGGCCGGCCCGTGCGAGGGCTGCGTCGCCGGCTTGCCGGCCGACGTCGCCTTGGACGCCGTAGTGGTTCGGGCCGCCGGCCGCGGCGCGGGAACCGGCTCCGCAGCGGGGGCGTCGGCAGTCACGGACGTCGGAACGGGTGCCACGGTCGCGGCGGGCTGTGCGGGATTTGCCTCCCCCGGCGTGCGCTCAGGCTTCGCGCTCGTCACCGCCGACTCGGTTTCAGCCACCGCCTGGGTGGGGACCGCGGCCTGGCTCGACGGCGAGGACGCCAGCGCCGCCGGAGCCGCCGCGGCCGGCCGGCCCGTCGGATCGGACATGGTATGGCGCGTCGCCACGTACGCCCCCCCCGCGGCCGCCGTCAGACAGCCGAGCGCGAGGACGACGAACGCCAACGGTTTCGAGAACATGGCGGAATACTCCCTGTGCAACCGGGGCGAGCAAGGGCCGTACCCCGAAAAGCCCCGCATATTCTAAGGGTTGTGCAGGCCGATCCGCCATGACGGGGGGACAGTCTGTCCTCGGCCGACGTCAGGCCCAACCCGGACCGGTTTGGCTGCACTATAGAGGTAGCGGGAGGTCGTCCGTGTTTCAACGCACCCTGTTCGCCTGTATAGCCGCCCTTGCCCTGACCGCGGGTCGCGCCGACGCGATCACCGTTCGCGACGTCATCGAGCTCTCCAAAGCGGGGCTCGGCGACTCGGTCCTGCTGGCGCTGATCGAAGTCGATCGATCGGTCTTCGCCATCGACACCGCCACGCTGAAGCACCTGAAAGAGACAGGTATCAGCGATACGGTGATCCTCGCGATGATCAAGAGCGGGCGGGAGACGCCGCCGCCGTCCGCCGCGCGCGAGCCCGCCGCGTCCGAGCCCGCCACCTTCGAAATCGACCCGTCCATGCCGGATGCCGCCGCAGCGTCTGCTGACACGGCGCCGACGCCCGCCGTCATCGATCCAGCGCCGCAGCCGATCTACTATCCCGTCGCCGTGCCTGTGTACGTTCCGTTCGCGCCGTACGGAGTGGGGGCTGTGGGGCCGCGCCGCGGCAGCGCCGCCACGGTGAAGGCCACGGTCGCGACGGACCAGGGCCTGTTCACCGCGCACCTGCCGGTGCCGCCCAACTGCGTCAAGGCGGAGCCTGTCTATTGGGGGTTTGGGGGGAAGCTTCGTCCCGGCTCGTGGGAGCCGCCGCCGACGATTGTCTGCCGGTGATGATCATCGGGTGATCGGGTGATCGGATGATCTCGAAGATCGATCACCCCATCCTCCGGTTCACCTCAGGCCCTTGCGCAGTCTGTTCGCAGCGAGGAGCACGGCAGACCCCAGCGCGATCGTGCCGATGATCAGATCGCTCGGCGCTTGGCGGGGCCGGGCGGCGCGCGGTGCGTGATCGAGGTCGCAGTTCATGCCGTCCGGGATTGGCGGGACGGGGATCTCTCCCTTCGCCCGTTTTTCTGAGTAGAGACGCTGCGCGCGCGGCCCCACCACTTTCTTCTCGCCGGGCACGCGCTCGCCGGGGTCCTTGCCGTACGGCGACGCGTGCTCGATTTCGGCGTTCATCTCCGCGCCGAGCAGCAGCGCCAGTCCCGAGCCGTAGAACCACAGCATCAGCACCATGATCCCGCCGATCGCGCCGTACGCGGCGTTGGCATCCGGCACCATCTTGTAGTAGAGCTTCAACGCCGTCGAGACCGCGATCCACAGGACTGTGGCGGCAACCGAACCGGGCGTGATCCACACCCAGTCCTGTTCGACGTCGGGCGCGAAGTAGTAGACGCTGGCGATCGCCGTCGCCACGAGCAGGAACACGACCGGCCACTGCACGATCCACCACGTCCATGTGAAGGCCGGTCCAAGACGCATCCGGTTCGCCAGATGCTCGGCCAGCGCGGGGCCCGCGATGACCAGGAACATCGAAACCAGGATGAACATCGCGAGGGCGATCGTGAGTCCGATCGCGGTCAGGCGGGTCTTCCACCACGGCCGCGATTCGGTGACGTCGTAACAGGTGTTGAGCGTCGTGATGATCGACACCATCGCGCCCGAACTCGACCAGATCGTCACCAGGAACCCGAGCGTGAGAATGCCGCCGCTGTTCTGCTTCGACAGGGACGTCATGGCGGCAGTGATGATGTCGATCACCGCCTGCGGCGCGAAACGCGACAGCATCGTGACGACCTCGTCGACGAGGGTCAGCAAGGGGAAGAAGCTGGCGATCGCGATGACGAAGAGCAGGGCCGGGAACAGCGCGAAGAAAAAGTAATAGGCCTGTTGAGCTGCCAGATCGAAGATGTCGTCCGCCACGGCCTCCTTGCCGGTGCGTTTCATCACCTCCATCCAGCCGATAGGGACACCGAGGGACGCCAGCATGAGCTCCGGCGTAGCAAATGGCTGGCCAACCCGCCCCCCACTGTCGTCTGAACTGGTATGACCTCAACAGGTTAGAGGACGGCAAACTTTGCAATATAGAGTTAATCTGCGTTACACTACCGCCACGTAGATTCGAATGCCAGCTACCCCGGTCGAGGTCACCCTCGAGCTCACGCCGCGGGCCCGGTTCGACATCATCGACGTTCGCGAACGGCTGCGGGCGACGCATGGCGACCTGCTCGACACATACCCACGGCACCTCTATCACTCCTTCCACACCACCGCCGGCTATCTCGAACAGAGCCTCGCGGCAAGGTTGACGCGCGGCAAGGACACCGTTGCCCCGTACGTCGAAGTGTTCAGGGCGATGTTCCCGGAAGGCGCCGGATACGAGCACGATCAGCTCGATCGCCGCAAGGACCTGACCACCGAGGAACGCGCGATCGAGCCGAGGAACGCGGATTCGCACCTCGCCTTCATGGCGGCCGGCCTCAGCACCTGCGTGAGCTACGTGAATCGGCCGATGGAACCGGTGTGCTTCGTGGACCTGGACGGAGTCACCGACGGCCGTCCCCGCCGCCGGCTCACCAGCATCGTCGGCTTCACGCGCGAAGCCGAAGTCGCCAAAGTCCGCATCGCTGTGCCGGTGTCGAATCACCCGGTCGATTCGGTGAACCTGAAGGATCCAAAGCTCGGGATCTACGAGCAGATCGTCGAGCTCGTGAAGATGTACGGGGTGACGAGCGGGCGGGTCCGCCTCGACCTCGCCGGCGGCGAACGGCAGGCCGGCCTGACGGTCAACGAATACGAGACGCTGCTGATGCGCCACGATCTGGCGCACGTGCTGCGCAACCCGCTCCGTTTCGCCGCGGAGAAGGGGCGCCACATGTGGGCGCACCCGCGGGCGATTCCGGCGAAAGCGCTCGACTACGCCAAGTACGACATGGTGCGCGCGCTCAACCGGGTGCTCGACGCCACCGGGCTGCGCGAGTCGCTGCTCGAGCGTCTCTTCGCACGGGCGATCGCCGTTCCGGCGGGGCGCTTCCTGCGGATGAAGCGCACCGTCAACCTTCGCGTCCGCGAGAGCGACGGCCACGGCGTGATCGCCGACGGCCGCTACCAGAGCCCCATCCTCGTGCAGTGGCACCGCGCGAGTGACGGCGTGCGCCAGCTCGAGGCGACGATCACCCGCTTCGACTAGTCGGAAAGTCCCCAGAGGGAGTCAGGTCTCCTGCTCCCTTGTGAATGTTCTTCATCGGTGTCCCCGAGTGAGCGTGTAGGTCGTGAATCGGTCGGTCGTTGTCGCAGGAGCGGGGATTATCGGCTGCGCGATCGCGCGCGAGCTGTCGGCGCGCGGTGTGGCGTGCACGCTCGTCGATCCGCGACCCGCCGGCGGCGGCGCGACGCAGGCGTCGGCCGGGATGCTCGCGCCGTATGTGGAAGCGCACGCCGGCGGACCGATGCTCGATCTATGCGTGCGCAGTCTCGATCTCTACGACGAGTGGATCGGCGGCCTGCGGGCGGAGGGAGCCGCCATCGAGTATCGCCGGATTCCGACGCTCGAGATCGCGTTGACCGAAGAGCGCGCCGAGGCGATGCGCAGCGGTCACGGGGAGTGGATGCCGGCGGCCGGCGTCGCACGTCTGGTACCGGATCTCGCGCCGACGGCGGGCGCGCTCCGCGACGACCGGCACGGCTATGTCGACGCGCGGCAGCTCGTGGAGGCCCTCGCCGGTTCGGCGGCGCGTCACGGCTCGACGTTCGTCGCGGCGCGCGTCGAGCGGATTGAACGGCGGGGACAGCGCTTCACGATCGACCTTGGACCCGGACGCGACGCGCTCTCGAGCGACGCCGTCGTCCTGACTGCAGGTGCGTGGCTGAACCGGATCCGCGGTGTGCGCACGCCACCGCTCAGGCCCGTGCGCGGGCAGCTGCTGCTCCATCACGGCTTGCTCGAGACGACCCAGCGATCCGTCAGATCGCCTGCGATTCTCTGGGGCCCTGATTGCTACATCGTCCCGCGCGAGCACGGGCCCGGTCTGATGATCGGCGCGACGGTGGAGGAGGCGGGCTTCGACGAACAGCCGACCGAATCGGGTCGAGCAGGGCTGCTCGATGCCGCCTGCGCGCTACTACCGACGCTGGCGCGCGATGGTGTCGAGAGTGTCCGCGTCGGGCTGCGTCCGGCGACGCCCGACGAGTTGCCGGTGCTCGGCGACGATGCATCCGAGCCCGGCGTCTTCCACGCATCGGGCCACTATCGCAACGGCATCCTGCTCTCGCCGATCACCGCGACGCTGATGGCCGATTTGATCGCCGACGGCCGCCGCGATCCGGCGCTGGGTCACTTCAGCATCACGCGATTTGTGTAAGCCGCAGGCCGCGCCATGAGGCAGGCCTGAAGGCCTGCGCTACGAGGGGCGCCAGAGGTTTCTATCTATTTGCGACGTAGCGCAGACTTTCAGGTCTGCTTCACCCCCCGGCCGCGCGCGAGGCAGGCCTGAAGGCCTGCGCGACGAGGGCTGCGTCAGCTGTGTCTGCCTATGTGCGACGTAGCGCAGACCTTCAGGTCTGCTTCACCCCGCCGGCCGCGCGCGAGGCAGGCTTGAAGGCCCGCGTACGAGGCAGGCCTGAAGTGCCTGCGCTACGAGGGCTGCGCCAGCTGTGTCTGCCTATCTGCGACGTAGCGCAGACCTTCAGGTCTGCTTCACCCCCACCGGCCGCGCGCGAGGCAGGCTTGAAGGCCCGCGCACGAGGCAGGCCTGAAGGCCTGCGCTACGAGGGCTGCGCCAGCTGTGTCTGCCTATCTGCGACGTAGCGCAGACCTTCAGGTCTGCCTCCACGTCGCAAGCCAGCAGCTAATTGCCGCCGCCAGGTCCGCCCGTGCCGGTGACGGTGGTCACACTCGCGCCGCTCGGCGTCGTCGTCGTGCCGACCGTTGCCGTGCCGTTGCCGGTCGTGACCGTCGTGGCCGACGTGCCGCCCACCTTCTGAACCGTCTCGAAGTTGATCCACGCCTGCTGATAGTCGAGTTGCGCCTGCAGTTCGTCGTTACGCGACACGGCGAGGTCGCGCTGGGCCTGGATGACGTTGAAGTTGGTCGACATGCCGACTTCGTAGCGCTTCTGCTCCGCGTCGAGGCGTTGTTCCTGCAGCTCGCGGGTGAGCCGTGTCGTGTCGATGCGCTGCCGGTTCTGTTCGAGCTGGAACCCCGCCTGTCGTACCTCGCGCACGACCTTGAACTCCTGGCTGCGCACGCGTTCGGCCGACTGCTCCTTTTCGAGCTTCGTCCTGGCGTAGTTGGCCTGGTCGGCGCTGCGCCCGAGCGGATAGGCGAGCGTCAAGCCGACCTGCCACGTCGGATAGTTGGCCGAGAACAACTGGCCGAGGACGCTGCCGTAGGCCACAAAATCCTGCCCGGTCACCGGACCGAGGAAGCCGTCGCGGAGCAGCTCGGTGCCGCCGAGCGCGTTCGTCTGATACGACGCCGTCACGCGGAGGTCCGGCAGCGTGCCGTTCTTGGCCAGCTGCAGGTTGGTGTCGTCGATCTCGATCTGCTGCCGGGCGCGCTGCAGGTCGGTGCGCTGGGTGAGCGCATTCCTGACCGCGGCGTCGACGTCGGGCGTCGGGCCGAGGGGTGGAACCGGGTCGCCGGTGTCGAGGCGGACGTACCAATAGTCGGGACGCCTCGGGTCGAGGATCAACACGCGCAGCTGGTCTTCGGCCTGACGCACCAGCGTCTGCGCCACGATCAGCGACTCGCGGCGTGAGGCCACTTCCGCGCGGGCGGACACGAGATCGAGCGGGGGCGACTGGCCGACGTCGACCCGCGCCTGATTGTTGCGTTCGAGCTCCTGCGACAGTTCCAGCGAGCGCTGCTGCACGGCGACGGAGGCCCGCGACAGTACCAAATTCCAGTAGGCGCGTTCGGCGGACGAGGTCACGGTGACGCCGAGCTCCTGCAGCCCGATGTCGGCGACCTTCTCGTTCTGGCGGGCCAGCATCACCTGCCCGCGCGCCTGATCGATGTGAAAGTCGCGCAGCAGCGGCTGCGTGACCGAGCCCTGCATCTGGCCGGTGACTGCCGGGTTGAAGGTCGAGAGCGTCGCGCTGGCGTTGGTGCGGATCGAGTTCCAGCCGACCGTGTACGATCCGCCGCCGACCGGAATCCGCTGTGCCAGGCCGACGCCGCCCGACCAGACGTCGGTGCGCACGGCGCTATCGCCGAAGAACACGCTGCTCGGCGGCGCCTGCTGGACGTTGCGCAGGAAACTGCTGGTGAGGGTCGGCAGGAACGCCGCAGACGCCTGCGACAGCCGCTCGGCGCTGATCCGTGGATCAAAGTTGCCAGCGGCCAGGTCAGGGTTGTTCGCGATGGCCATCCGCAGCGACTCGTCGACCGTCAAATGCAGCACCTCGCCGGTGGGCACAGCCGGTTGCGCCTGGGGAACCGCCGTCGCCGGCGTCTGCGCGTCGGCCGGCGACGGCACGAGCAGCGCCATCACGGCGAGCATCGCAGCGGTCACCGGCGCGGCACGGCGCGCCCGCGCCCACAACCGCGGCAGCAGGCGCACGTGTGCCAGATCGTCGAAGAGCGAATAGGCGACCGGGGTCACCACCAGCGACAGCACCAGCACCAGCGACTGGCCGCCGATGATGACGAACCCGATGGCGCGATTGGTGCCGGCGCCGATGCCGCTCGACATCACGAGCGGGATCATGCCGGCGACAAACGCCGCCGTGGTCATCAGAATGGGGCGAAGCCGGTCGTGGCTCGCCTGAAGAATCGCCGCGTCTCGTTCCATGCCTGTGTCCCTGAGCTGATTTGCGTGATCGATTTGCAGAATCGAGTTCTTCTTGACGACGCCGAACAGCACGAGCAGGCCGAGCGCCGAGAAGATGTTCAACGACTGACCCGTGAGGATGATCGCCAGCAGCGCGAAGGGCAGCGTCAGCGGCAGCGACAGGAGAATGGTCACCGGGTGCAGCCACGACTCGAATTGCGCCGCGAGGATCAGGTACATGAACACCAGCGAGAGCACGAACGCGAGCAGGAAATTCTGCGCCGCCCTTCCGAGCTCCCGCGAACGTCCGGCGAACGTCGTACTGTAACCCGCCCCCATGTTGAGCGTCTCCGCCGCCTTGGTCATCGCCGCCATCGCCGGCGTCTGCGACACGCCCGGTTGCAGGCCGGCGTAGACCGTCACCTGGCGCTGGCGGTTGAGGCGATCGACGTTGCTCGGCGCGGTGCCTGCCGTCAGGTCGGCGATGTTCTCGAGCGGCACGCTTCCCACCGTCGACGACGGCACGGTCAGCTGCCCGATGCCGGACGCGTCGGACCGTCCAGACGCCAGGGCCCGCACGTGCACTTCGTACTGTTCGCCGCCTTCATTGTAGGTCGTGACCTGGTCGCCGCCGACCAGCAGCCGCAGCGCTTCCGCCGCGTCGGCGACCTGGACGCCGAGGTCGGCCGCCTTCAGGCGATCGAGCTTCACCGACAGCTCCGGCTTGCCGACGTTGAGCGACGTGTCGACGTCGACGACGCCGTGCTCCTTGCGGGCGGCGGCCGCGACCGCGTCGGCGTACTGCTCCAGCTTGCCGAGATCCGGCCCGGCGATCGTGAACTGGATATCGGCGTTCTGGTTGCCGCCGCCGCCAATCGTCGCAATCGGCCGTACGCCGATACGGAGGTTGGTCGAGGCGAACTGCGGCATCACGTGGTCACGCACGTCGTCCATCACCGCGAACTGGTCGCGGCGGCGCTGATCGAGCGGCTTCAGCCGCACGTAAATCGTGCCAGAGTTCGGCGTCGCAGCCGGATCGTCGGCGATCGTCACCAGCGTGTAGTCGACCTCCGCCAGCTGCCTGACGCCCGTGGCGATGCGGTTGGCGAATACTTCGGTGGCGTCGACACTGGTGCCTTCCGGCGCCCGGACGCCAATCTCGAACTCCGACTGGTCGTCGTTGGGGATGAAATTCTTGTTCGTCACCATGAGCAGCGGCACGCTGCTCAGCAGCACCAGCACGGCGCCGAGCGCGACCAGCCCGCGGTGGGCCAGGGACCACGACAGCAGGCGCTTGTAACCGTCGTCGATCGGCCTGAAGAAGCGGCTATCCTTCGTCCCCTTCGTCTCCTTCGGGTCTTTGCTCTTGATCCACCGCGCCGACAGCATCGGGGTCAGCGTGAAGCTGACGAGCAGCGACACCAGGATCGCGAACGACATCGTCAGACCGAACGATTTCATGAAGCGGCCGACGATCCCGCCCATGAACCCGACCGGGACGAAGATGGCGATGAGCGACAACGTTGTCGCCATCACCGCGAGCCCGATCTCCCGGGTGGCCTCGACGGCGGCCTGGTAGGGGTTCATCCCCTTCTCCTCGACGAAGCGGTAGATGTTCTCGAGCACGACGATCGCGTCGTCGATGACGATGCCGACGGCGAGCGTCAGGGCGAGCATGGTCATCGAGTTGAGAGTGAAGTCCTCGTACCAGATGAGCCCGAACGTGGCGATGATCGAGGTCGGGATGGCGATCGCCGCGATCAACGTCGAGCGCCAGTTCCAGAGAAACACCAGGACGACGAGCGCGGCGAGGATCGAGCCGAGCACCAGGTGCTCCTCAACCGTCGCGATCGAGGCGCGGATGAATTCCGACAGATCGCGCACGACCCACACTTTGTAGCCCGGCGGCATGATCTCCTTGATCTCCGCGAGGCGCTCGTTGACCGCGTCGACCATCGCCACGGTATTGACGCCGGACTGCCGGCGGATGGTCAGCAGCACCGTCGGCTTGCCACTGACGTTGGCGCGGGTGGTCGCGTCGGCCATGCCGTCCTCGACCTTGGCGACGTCGCGCAGCAGGATCGGGTGCCCGTCGCGCTCGCGCACCACGATGTCGGAGAACTCGCCGACCGACTGGACGCGGCCCCGGGTGCGCAGCGTCATCTGGGTCGCGCCGGCCTCGATGCGGCCGCCGGGGACTTCGGCGTTCTGCGACTGCAGCGCGCGCGAGACGTCGGTCACCGTCAGGTTGTAGGCCTGCAGCCGCGCCGGATCGAGGGTGATGTTGATCTGGCGCTGACGGCCGCCCTGCAGGAGCACTTGGCCGACGCCGTTGACGCTTTCGAGCTGCCGGCGCAGCGTCTTGTCGGCGTATTCGGTGATGTCGCGGATCGGCTTGTCGGCCGACACCGCGATCGTCATCACCGGCGCCGCGTCGGGATCGAATTTGTCGACGGTCGGCTGCTGGATGTTCTTCGGCAGCAGGGGCAGGACGCGGTTGACGCGGTCGCGGACCTCCTGCGCGGCGATGTCGCCGTCCTTTTCGAGCAGGAACGCGACGGCCACGGTCGAGACCCCTTCCGACGAGGTCGAGCGCAGTTCGTCGATGCCGCTGATCGTGTTGACGGCCTCCTCGATCTTGTCCGAGATCTCCGTTTCCACCTCCTCGGGCGCCGCGCCGGGCAGGCGCGTCGTCACCACGACTGTGGGAAAGTCGACCTTCGGGAAGCGATCGAGCCCGAGCTTCGAGAACGCGAACGCGCCGATGACCGTCAGCGACAGAATGAGGACGCTGGCGAAGACCGGCCGCTTGACGGATATGGCGGCTAACCACTGCATGACGGCTTACCCTTCCACCTGGACGCGCACGCCGTCGGCGAGCTTGCCGCGCGGGTTGGCGGCCACCTGCTCGCCCGCTTTGACGCCGGTCGACAACTCGATCGAGTCACCGACCTTCTCGCCGATCGTCACGATGCGCTCTTCGACCTTGTTGTGCGCGGCGACGACGTAGACCCGGCTCGTGCCGGCCACCGTTTCAACCGCCGACACGGGCACGAGCAGCGCCGGCACGGGCGACGGCTGCTGCAGGAGCGCCGTCGCGAACAGGCCCGGCTTCAGGCGTCCGTCGGCGTTGGCCGCAATCGCCTCGACGGTCAGCGCCCGCTGGTCTGACTTGAGAGCCGGCGACACGAAGCGCACCTTGGCGGTGAAAACCTCGTTGGGATACGCATCCACCGTCAACCGCACTGCCTGCCCCGTCACGATCTGCGACAGGTACTGTTCCGGCACCGTCAACTGGACGCGTACCGGATCGATGCGGACGATCGTCGCGACCTTGGTCGCCTTCTGCACGTAGTCGCCCGTGCTGACCAGGCGCTCCGCGATGATCCCGTCGAAGGGCGCGCGGACCACGGTGTCGGCCGATGTCTTGCGCGCCAGCTCGACGCGGGCGCGCGCCGCCTGCAGGCTCCGGTACGACTGTTGCGCCACGTTCTGCGCCAGCTGGTACTGCTGCCTTGCCGAATTGACCGCCGTGAGCTTCTGGTCGAACTCGGACTGCGAGACGACCTTCTGATCGAGCAGCGCCTTGATGCGGCCGAAGTCGGCCTCGGCCCAGTCGAGCGACGCCCTGGCGGTGAGCACGTCGGGGACGCGCGCCGAATCGAACGGCTCGCCGGGGACGAGCCCGAGGCGCGCCTCGAGCTGCCCGGCGTTGGCCTCCGCCTCGCGCAACGACGCGTCGGCTTCCGTCGCCGACAGCCGGATCAGTTCGGCGCCGGCCTTGACGTGCGTGCCGCGCTCGACCGGCGTGCCGACGACACGGCCGCTGAGCTCGGCGGCGACGTCCGCTCGTTCGTCTGCCGAGATCGATCCGGTGACGCGCAGGAAGCGATCGATCGGCTGCGTCCGTACGGCGGAGACACGAACCGCCACCGGCGCCGGTTCTTTCGGCGCGGCGGCGCTGGTGCGCTCGCCGCTGCAGGCGGCCGAGAGCAGTGCGGCGAGTCCGACGCCGCTGAGAAGGGACACACGAAGCTTACGATTCATGACGCGAATCCTCGCTGACAGAAGGAAGAGGGTCGTTGCAGAGGGTCGAAGGCGGATCGGGCAAGGAGCGGCCGGCGCCACCTTTCAGCCCGATGATCACGGCGTCGATCGTGGCGCGGGCCAGCGCGTCGGCATCCTCGCCGGGCGCAAGCCGATCGCAGAGCCGCAGCGCGGCGACGCCGTGCGCCGCGGTCAGAAGCAGCCGGAACACGGCGTGCGCGCTGGTGCCGTCCGGAACGGCCCCCGCCGCCATCGCCTGTCCGATACGGGCGCGTGTGTCGTCCTTCAACTGGCCGATGAAGCCGAACCGCTCCCAGTTGTCGCGGATCTTCGGGACGCTCCGGTCGAGGAACATCAGCGCGAAGTACTCGGGATGATCCTTGCTGAACTGGTAGTAGCGCCAGAACATCTGGCGAAGCGTGTCGGCAGGATCGTCCGCGGCGGTGGTATTGACGTCGTGCGCGTACGAGAAAAGGAGTCGAAACCCCTCCTCGGCGAGCGCGAAGAAGATGTCGTCCTTGCTCGGAAAGTAGCTGTAGATCGCGGCCGGGCTGTATTCGATGCGATCGGCGATCTTCCGGATCGAGACCTCCTGGTAGCCGTGCGTCACGAAGAGCTCACGCGCCGCATCCAGGATCGACCGGGAAACAGCCTCACGCTCACGTTCCTGCCGTTCTTTAACGCCCAAGTGCTTGTTTTCCTTGCAGTTATGGTCTTGATTCTATCACGAATTGAACAGTGTTCACTATTCTAACGATGTTTAGACGTTCGATCCCTCGCGTCGGTTCCCGACGCGGAAACGGGGCGCGTCGAGCTTTTTTTGGGGCAAGGTGGCCTGAGGGCCCGTATGCTCCCCCTATGGCTAAGCGGCTGACAGATACGGAGATCCAGGAACGGCTCCCGGGGCTCGCGGAGTGGACCCTCGAGGGCAACGCCATCCGCAGGCAGTTCACCCTCGGCGGCTTCCCCGACGCCATCGCGTTCGTCACCCGTCTGGCGTTCGACGCCGAGGCCGCCGACCACCATCCCGACATCCTGATCAATTACAAGCGCGTGACCCTGACCTTCAGCACACACTCCGAGGGCGGACTCACCGAAAAGGACTTCGAGGGCGCGCGGAAGGTCGACGCGCTGCTGTAGGCCAGGGATCCGGGCCCGACGGACGAGACGATGACGGAGCTCAAAAACTCGTACAGCGCGCGTGAGGTCGCGGCGATGACGGGACTCACCGCGCGGCAACTGCAGTGGTGGGACGCGCGACGCCTGTTCATCTCACACGTCGCGTCACGGCGGACGCCTCGCGGCGGATACACCGAGCGACGCTACACGCCTGTGGATCTACTCGAGCTGCTGGTGCTTGCCGATCTGCGGCGCCAGGGGAAATCGGTCGCCGACCTGCGCCGCCTGCTGACAACGCTGCGCGACCAGTTCCGCGTCAGGCTGTTCGAGACCGTCGGCGGCGGCGGGGTGCTGACGCTCTACACCGACGGCGTCGACATCTTCGGACGGACGTCCGAGGGCACGCTGTTCAACCTGTTGCGCGACCCGCAGCAGCCGATGCTGATGCTCACTGACGTGGAGAACCTGCGCGAGCTGACCCCGCGGGCGGCACGGCCGCGGAAGAAATCGCGCAAACGGCCGCCGTCTGCCGCCCGCCGCGCGCGCGCGTAGCACCGCGCGCCTGCAGAGCTGCAAGCGCAGCGATCAATCAGCCGATCGGGAAGATTTTGTCGAGGCCGTCTGCTGGGCGCGGAATCACGTGCACGCCGACGAGCTCCCCGACCCGGCGCGCGGCCGAAGCTCCCGCATCCGTGGCGGCCTTCACCGAGGCGACATCGCCGCGGACGATCGCCGTGACGAGACCCGCGTCGACCTTCTGCCAGCCGACGAACACGACGTTCGCCGTCTTGACCATCGCGTCTGCCGCCTCGATCATGCCGACGAGGCCGCGCGTTTCCACGAGGCCGAGCGCTTCGCCAGCGAGGTCCTTTGCCATGGGGACGCCATTCTATGTGATCCGCCCGCGCGCCGCCACCGGCAGGCGTTCCACGACCCGATCGCCGTCCACCAGCCAGACCGCATCCACCAGGTTCGAGACGACGCAGGAGTGGTTGGGGACGATCCGCACCAGCGCACCGGTCGGCAGCGCGGCGCCACCGGCGGCGCGCACTGTCGCGTGCTCCTCCGAGAGATTCTCGATCAGCAGACGATCGTTCGGCGTCGCGCCGTGCAGATCGGCGAGCACGGTCCCGTAGCCGGGCATCTCGACGAAGCCCCGCGCCAGATCCTTGGTCAGCGTCTTGCTACCGCTGTCGAGGATGACGCGATCGGGGGCCGGCCGGCTGACCACGCGGGCCAGCACGGTGAGCGCGCAGTCGTCCCACGCGGCCGCGCCAAGCGCGACCTGCGTGCGATCGAAATAAGCGTAGTTGCCGGGGCGCATCTCGGTCACGCCGGCCTGCCGGACGGAAAAGCGCGCCGTCGGCGTGGCGCCAACACTGATCTCGGCGCACGCCGCGCCCGAGGCCCCGGCCAGGTCGCGAAGCGTCCGCGCCTCGTCCTCGGCGATCGCTTCCGCCTCTGCGTCCGAACCGGCGCCGTAGCCGTGCCCCGCGTGACTGAGCAGGCCCAGGAAGCGCAGCCCCGGCAACCCGGCAATCTCGTCCACGATCGCAGCGGCGCGCGCATCCCGCGGATCGATCCCGCAGCGGTGGAAGCCGACATCAACCTTGATCAGGACGTCGAGCCTGCGCCCGCGCTGCACGGCCAGCGCCGACCACTGCCGCGCCACCTCGGGGTCGTCGACGATGAACGAGAGCGCGATGCGATCGGCCAGCCGGAAGACACGGTCGGCGTTGGCGGGATTGAGCGGATAGGGCAGCCGGATATCGGTGATGCCGGCGTCGGCGAAGACTTCCGCCTCTCCGAGCTTGGCGCAGCAGATGCCGGTCGCACCGGCGTCGAGCTGCATACGCGCGACGACCGGCGATTTGTGTGTTTTTGCGTGCGGCCGGAGCGCCTTGCCGTGCCCGGCCACCAGCTTCTGCATGCGCGCCAGGTTGCGCGCCAGCTTCGAGGACTCAACGAGGACGGCCGGCGTCGGGATTTCCGAGAGGAGCATTGTGGAAGATGTGGAAATGTGGAGATGTGGAAATGTCGAAATTTTACCTACATTTCCACATTCCCACATTCCCACATTTCCACATCCTCCAAATCACGCCACAAAGCCCAGCGACTGTGTGCCGGTGAAGCCCGGGAAGATCGTCGTCGTATCGGTGACGCCGAGGTGTCCGCGCACGACCTCGCTGAATACGCTGCGGAAGTCGGTCGTGACCGCCAGGTCGCGCCCCTCGTACCGCTGCTCGCGCGCCAGCCCGGGCCAGCGGCCGTAGACCTGGCCGCCGCGCACGTTGTGGCCGCCGATGATGAACATGGCGTTGCCGTGGCCGTGGTCGGTGCCGCGGTTGCCGTTCTCGGCGACGGCGCGGCCGAATTCGCTCATTGTCAGAATGACCACGTCGTCCATGCGGTCGCCGAGATCGCGGGCCAGGGCGGCCAGGCCCTGGCTGAAGTCGTTGAGCCGCTGCGCCAGCTGGCCGACCGACGCGCCCTGGTTCACGTGGGTGTCCCAACCGCCGACTTCGGCGAAGGCGATCTCGAGACCGACATCCGCCTTGACGAGCTGCGCGATCTGGCGGAGCGCCTCGCCGAAGGCGCCGCGCGGATACTCGGCGCCGTGCTCCGGCTCGTACTTCGACGGGTCGGCCGACTTGAGCATGCGGACGGCGTCGAAGGCCTGTCCGCCGGTGCGATTCAGCACGCCGTCAGCGGCGGCCGCGTACTCCGACTCGAACGACGCCTGCACCATGTCGGTCGCCTGGCCGGCGCGGATGCCGAACTGCCCGATCTGATTCAGGGCCAGCGCGGGCTCGGTACCCTGCAGCGAACGCGGCAGCTGCGCCGCCAGCGCGACCGCGCGAAACGGCGTGGCAGCCTCGTGCTCGCGCGCGTGCAGGATGCGGTTGAGCCATCCGTCCTGCGTGCTCTTCACGCCGGGTGTGCCGCTCTCCATGTAGTCCTGCGCGTCGAAATGCGACCGCGTGCCGTCGGGCGAGCCGGCGGCGTGGACGATCGCGAGCTGCCGCGAATCCCACAACGGCTTGAGCGGCGCGAGGCGTGGGTGCAGACCGAAGAAGCCGTCGAGATCGACGGCCCCGTCGGCGACGTTGGGCCGCGCCACCGCGATGCTCGGGCGAGATCCGTAGTAGTCCTTCTCGCCGAACGGCACGACCATGTTCAGGCCGTCGACCGCTCCGCGCTGGAAGATCGTGATCAGGACCTTGCGGCGGACGTTGGCGGCTGCCTCCACGGTGCGAGCCAGAAAGGCCGGTGCGAACCCGAGGCTGAGCAGCGCCAGGCCGCCGTTCTTCATGAAGATGCGTCGCGAGAACATGACTATCTCCTCTGGAATTCGGGGGAGCCCAGCGTGAGCGCCGCGATCTGGGTCGGGTCGGTCGCCTTGGCGATCGTCGCCGACGTCGCCTCGGAGAGTTCGCCCGTCAGGGCAGCGCCGACCGGGCCGGGACCCGGCTGCACCGCTCGCATGCGTCCGCTCACGAGCTGCAACGCGAAGTTCATGCGATTGAGCAGCGCGCCGGTGTTCACCCAGGCGTCGGCGCGGTCGGCGTAGCCGGTCGGCGGCTGGCACATGTAGAGCGGCATCCCGAGCTGCCGCACGCTCTGCACGAGCGGCTGTGCGTTGGTCACCTCGGCGCCGGTGGCGCGCACCGCCGAGACGATGAATTCGAACGGCGTCTTGACCTTGGCGCGATAGGCCTCGGGCGCAAAGAATTCCGGCGAGGTCACGATCGTGCGGACCACCTCGCGGATGTCGCCGTCGGTGCTGAGGAAGGTCTTCGCGGCGCGATCGACGAGCGCCGGCGGCGGCGTGTCGGAGACGAATCGCCGCACCAGTTTGGTGGCGATGAAGTGCGCCGTCGCCGGTTGGTGCGCGAGAATGTCGAGCACCTGCTCGCCATCGGACTGTCCGCCCCCGGCCTTGATCTTGTGGCCGAGCACGACCTTTTCGCGATCGTCGTGCAGGCGGGGATCGAACCGGAAGCCGCCGCCCTGCCGCGGCTGCTCGATCGTCCAGCCGGTGAACGCTCGCGCGACGTTGATCACGTCCTGCTGCGTATAGCCGCCGTCGACGCCGAGCGTGTGCAGCTCCATGATCTCGCGGCCGTAGTTCTCATTGAGCCCGCGCTTCGGCTGCTGCTTCTGCTGCGCCTGGCCCGCCTGCGGATTGCGCGGCGGCATGAACCCGAACCTCGACGCGCGCTGCGCCCGCGCGGCCCGCTCGGCGGCCATGCGGTCGGCAGCCTGCGGATCGACGCTCTGCCAGTTGTCCAAATAGAAGAGCATCGCCGGGCTCTTCGCGGTCGACTCGAGCAGATCGCGGAACTTGCCGAGCGCGTGTGGCCTGATGACGTCGCGTTCGTACGAGGTGAGGTACTCCTGCGTCGGTCCCTTGCCGGCGAAGACGTTGAAGTGATTGAACCAGAAATCGGTCATCACTTCCTCGAGCTGACGATCGCTGTACGCGGCGCGCAGGACCTTCTGCTCGGAGAGCTCGAGGACGACCTCGCGCTGCTTGCGCGCCTTTTCCATTTCCAGGGGCGTCCGCTCCTTCCCAGGCGTATCTTCGGCGCTCGGCGCCGGATTGGCGCTGGCGGCGGTCGCGTTCTTGTTCGCGAGCTGCGCCTGGCGTTTCGCTTTCTGGGCAGGGACGTAGTACTCCTCGGCGATCGCCCGGCTGCTCAACGAGAGAGTCTCGAATCCGGCGAGCCGTGTGGTCATGGCCGCGTCCGGAATTCGTTCGGGATGCAGCTGCGCCTCGATGTAACGATCGAGACCCATCTCGCGCACCCGCTCGAGATCGCCTGGCCGCGCGCCGAAACCGAGACGATTGAGCACATGCAGAATGGCGCGGTCGTCCGGCTTGGCGGGAACGGCCGAGTTGGGAGCGGCCGACAGAGCGGCCGCGGCGATAAGAACCGCTGCCGAACGTGCCAGAAACCTCATGCCGAATTAGACCCCAGGGGGACGGCCGGGGTTAAAAAAACTGCGTACTTACGCTTTCAGGATCCGCCGGGCGGCATTGGCGCCGCTGGCACCGGTCAGGCCGTTGCCCGGATGCGTGCCCGATCCGCACAAAAACAGGCCGGAAATCGGGGCGGAATAGTCCGCCCAGCCCAGCGTGGGACGCATGGTGAAGAGCTGGTCGAGCGCGAGTTCGCCATGGTAGATGTGTCCGCCGGTCAGCCCGAAGGTCTGCTCGAGCTCCAGCGGTGTGATGACCTGGCGATGCTCGGTCAGGCCCGAAATGCCGGGTGCATGAGGTTCGAGCGTGGCCAGCACCAGGTCGCCCAGCGTCTGGGCATGCCCCGCCCATCCCACCTTCAGCGCGTAGGGCGCGTACTGCAAGTGCACCGACATCACGTGCCGTCCCTCGGGCGCCAGCGAGGGATCGACAACCGAGGGAAACGTGATGTCCAGATAGGGAGCCGCGGAGACCTCGCCGTATTTCGATGCGTCGAACGCACGCTCCAGATAATCGATGTCGGGCGCGACAACGACCCGCCCGCCGAGCGCCGCGACCGGGTCGCCGCTCACGCCGCGGAAGCGGGGGAGCTGGCGTAGCGCCAGGTTGACCTTCGCGACCGTGCCGGTCGAGCGGTAGTTGCGGATCCGTGTCAGGAAGCCGGGCTCCAGCTCAATCGGATCGACGAGCCCCAGGAAGGTCTGCCGGGGATCGACGCCCGAGACGACCGTAGTCGCGGCGATTTCGGTCCCATCGGCCAGCGCGACGCCGGTGACCGCGCCGTCGTGGATCAGGATCCGCTCGACCGCTGCGCCCGTGCGGATCTCGGCGCCCGCGTCACGCGCCGCGTCGGCCATGGCGCGGGTGACCGCCCCTGGTCCGCCGACCGCCGTGATGCTGCTGCCGCCGGGCAACGGATCAGTGGCGGCGGCGAGCAGCAGGACGGCGCCGCTCCCCGCCGACCAGGGACCCATGGCGGTTCCGTGAATGCCGCGCGAGGCGATCGCCGCCCGCAGCAGGTCGGTTTCGAACCATTCGGCGACGAGGTCCGCGGCCGCCATCGGTCCCCATCGCAGCAGCGCGAACGCATCCCGCTTCGCGAGCGTGCGGAAGCGCCGCCCGGTTCGGAGCAGTTCGAAGAGGTCTGCCATCTCCGGCGCGTCGAGCGACGGCGGCGTCATCTCCAGGAGGCCACCGAGGAATCCGGCGAGACGTGTCAGCGTCGCGCAGAACTCCGGGTATCTGGTCGCGTCGCTCGCGGAGAACGGTCGGATCGCGTCGGCGGTGCGCGCCGGATCGCTGGAAAAGACGAGAGCCCGTCCGTCCCCGCCAAGCGCGACCAGCCGCGGATCGGGATGGACGAACTGGACACCCCGCCTCTCGAGGTGCATGTCGCGGACGATGGCTGGCCGGATGGGGCCGAGCGTGTGCGCGAGCGTCGTGGCGCGATACCCTGGCGCGAATTCCTCGGTGGTGGCGCACCCGCCGACGGTGGCGCGGCGTTCGAGGACCAGCGGCGCCCTGCCCGCCTTCGCCAGGTAGAAGGCCGTGACGAGGGCGTTGTGCCCGCCGCCGATGATGACTGTGTCGCGCATGGTCACACCTTCTGCCTTCTACCCGTCGTCTCCTTTAGAATCCGCAGCGCGGCATTTCGACCGGGTGCCCCCATGATTCCGCCGCCGGGGTGGGTTGCCGACCCGCACATGTAGAGGTTGCGGATCGGTGTCTTGTACTGCGCCCATCCCGGCGCGGGGCGAAGAAAAAACAGCTGCTCGAGCGTCAGTTCTCCCTGGAAGATGTTGCCTTCCGAGAGTCCCCACTCGCGCTCGAGGTCGAGCGGCGTCACGACCTGGCGGTGCAGGATCAGGTTCCGGATATTTGGTGCGTACTGCGCGATGGTGTCGATGACGGTGTCGGCGAATGCTTCCTTGTGGGCGTCCCAGCCGCCCTCTTCCTTCAGGTGGTAGGGCGCGTACTGCACGAAGCACGACATCACGTGCCTGCCCGGCGGCGCCACCGACGGGTCGGTGAGGCTCGGGATCACCATGTCGATGTACGGGCGGCGCGAGAACCGGCCGTATTTCGCCTCGTCGTAGGCGCGCTCCATGTAGTCGACGCTGGGCGAAATCGAGATCGCGCCGCGCAGATGCGGGCCGGCGCCCGGCAGGGACGTGAAATCGGGCAGTCCATCGAGCGCGAGATTCAGTTTGCCGGACGAGCCCCGGAACTTGTAGCGCCGCACGTCCTCGACGAAGTCGGACGGCAGGTGCTCCTCGCCGACCAGCCGCGAGAACGTCTGCCGCGGATCGAGGCTCGAGGCGATGACGCCCGCCGTGAAGTAGTCGCCGTTGGCGAGCGCCACGCCGTTCGCCACGCCGTTCTTGATGATGATCCGGGCGACCGGCGTCTCGGTCCGGATCTCGGCTCCCGCCTCCCGCGCCGCGTCCGCGATCGCGTCCGAGATCGCGCCGGTGCCGCCCCGCGACAGCCCCCAGGAACGGAAGGCGCCGTCGATCTCCCCCATGTAGTGATGCAGCAGGACGTAAGCGGTGCCCGGCGAGCGCACTCCGAGAAAGGTGCCGATGATCCCCGACGCCGACATGGTCGCCTTGAGCACGTCGGTCTCGAACCACTGGTCGAGGAAATCGACGGCGCTCATCGTCATCAACTGGATCTGGTTGTACTTGTCCTCGGTGGACAGCGAGCGGAAGCGCCGGCCGAGGAACAGCAGGTTCATCAGCCCCTTGGGATCGAGCGACGTCGGATCGGGCGGCGTCATGTTCAGGATGGGCTTCACGAACCGCCCCATCTCGATCATGGCCTTGCCGTAGTCGTCGTAGGCCTCGGCGTCGAGCCGTGAGTGGCGCGCGATCTCCCGACGGGTCCGGGCGTGGTCGTTGACCCGCCAGAGATAGTCGCCGTTCGGCATCGGCGTGAACGTGCCGTCGAGCGGCAGGATTTCGAGGCCGTGCCGCGGCAGGTCGAGGTCGCGAATGATCTCGGGGCGCAGCAGCGAGACGACGTAGGAGCAGACCGAGTACTTGAAGCCGGGAAACACTTCCTCGGTAACGGCGGCGCCTCCCAGCACGTGGCGTCGCTCGAGCACGAGCACCTTGCGTCCCGCCCGCGCCAGATACGCGGCGCTGACCAGTCCGTTGTGTCCGCCGCCAATGATGATGACGTCGTAGTGCATAGCTGAAAGCCGATATGCGATGTCCGATGTGAGAGAGCCGGCCGCGCGAAGCCGGCCGCGTCAGCGCGACAGACCGGCGGCGAGCGTCTGGTTGCGCAGGATGAGAGCGCGGAGGCGTGCGGCGGGCATGCCGCGGCCATTCTATGCGATCAAGCCGGGCGTCGCGCGGGGGACGCCTTCCAGTTAGAATGCCCGCCATGCCGATCGGCACGCCGTTTCACGCGCGCACGCTGCCGCTCTGCGAGAGCCTGAACTATCGCGAGTGGTCGGGCTATTACGCCGTCAGCGCCTACGAGAGCCACCACGAACACGAGTACAACGCCATCCGCAACGCCGCGGCGCTGATCGACGTGTCGCCGCTCTTCAAGTACATCGTCCACGGTCCCGACGCCGCGAGGCTCGTCGATCGGCTGATCACGCGCGATGTGTCGAAGATGCAGGTCGGGCAGGTGTTCTACACGCCCTGGTGCGACGAGCGCGGCAAAGTGATCGACGACGGCACGGTGTCGCGGCTGGGGGAGCAGGCCTTCCGCTGGACCGCTGCCGACCCGAGCCTGCGCTGGTTCCGCCAGAACGCCGCGGGCATGAAGGTGGAGATCGACGACGTCTCGGAGGAAACGGCGGCGGTCGCGTTGCAGGGGCCGACCGCGGCGCGCCTGCTCCGCGCCGTCGCGCGCGCCGACATCGACCATCTGAAGTACTTCCGCGTCACCCGCGGGACGATCGCCGGCATCGACGTCGACATCTCGCGCACCGGCTACACCGGCGACCTCGGGTACGAGATCTGGATGCCGGCCGATCGCGCCGTCGCGGTATGGGACGCGCTGATCGAAGGCGGCCGCCCGTTCGACGTCAAGCCGGCCGGCATGCTGGCGCTCGACGTCGCCCGCATCGAGGCCGGCTTGCTGCTGATCGAGGTGGATTTCTTCGGCAGCCGCAAGGCGATGATTGCGGCGCAGTCGTATTCGCCGTTCGAGCTCGGTATGGATCGCCTGGTTGCGTCAGGGAAGGGGCGGTTCATCGGCCAGCGCGCGCTGGCCGATGAGCGCGCGCGTGGCGCCGCCCGCAAGGTCGTCGGGATCGAGATCGACTGGAACGAGGTCGAGAAGCTCTACGACGCCGTCGGCCTCGCGCCGACCGTCGCCGCCACCGCGTCGCGCGCCGCCGTCCCGGTGTATCGCCACGGCCGCCAGGTCGGCAAGGCCACCTCGACGACCTGGTCGCCCGTGCTGAAGCGGATGATCGCGCTCGCGACGATCGACACGCCCCACCACGCGGAGGGCACCGAGCTGCAGTTCGAGATGACCGTCGAAGCGGTGCGGCATCGGGTCCGCGCCAAGGTGGTCAGCACCCCGTTCTTCAACCCGGCGCGCAAGACGGCGACGCCGCCGGCATGATCGTCCCGCGGCCCGCGGTCCGGCTGTTCTGGGGCTTCTTCGCCCTGTATGCGCTGACCGCGTCGGGCAACGCCTTTCGCGTGCCGGACGAGTTCGAAGTGTACTTTCAGGCCGAACACCTCGCCGACGCGGGCGACATCAGCGTGCCGCAGACGCTCGCGATCCAGGAACAAGGGGCGCCCATCTTTTTTGGCGAGTTCGGGCGCGACGGCCGCCCGTACGCGCCCTACGGTCCAGGCGCCGCGTTCCTGATCCTGCCGTTTCACCTCGCCGGGCGGCTGGTGGCGGCGGCCGCGGGCATCCCGCGCGCGCCGCTGCCGGGCGGCATCGCCTGGGAATTCGTCGTCGGCGGAATCACGTCGCTGGCGATGGCATTCGCCGCGGCGCTCGCCGTTGCCGGGTTCTGCCGCGCTGCGCTTGCGCTTGGCGCCGCGCCGCCGGACGCGGTGCGGCTGTCGATCGTCCTCGGGGCGTGCACGATCCTGTGGCCGTACGGCAAGACGCTGTACTGCGAGGCGTGGCTGGCGGCGGCGTTCGCGTGGACGGCGGCGCTGCTGATCGAGCGCCGCAGGATCGCGGTCGCGGCCCTGCTCATCGCGCTCGCCATCGTCGTCAAGCCGACCGCGATCGTCGTGGCGCCGGCGTTTGCGGTGGCGGTCCTCTGCGAACCGGATCTGGAACGGCGCCGCCGCTGGCGGACGATCGCGCTCGTTGTCGTGGCGATCGGCGCGGCGGGACTGGTGCACGTCGGCTGGAATCTCTACCGATTCGGACGGTTGCTCGACTTCGGCTACAACCTGGCGGGGATGATTCCGTATCCGCCGGCGCGTCCGTTCGTGCTGGAACAGGCGCCGCGCGGCCTCTTCGTGCAGTTGCTGACGCCTGGCAAGTCGATCTTCGTCTGGGCGCCCGCGGCGCTCCTCTCGGTGGTGGCCCTCCGATCCTGCTGGCGCCTCAGGCGCGGGCTCGCCGTCGGCGTGGCGTTCGCCATCGCTACGGCGCTCGTCTTCTATGCTGCGCTCTTTCTTCCCGAAGGGGGATACGCGCACGGGCCGCGCCACCTCGTACCGCTGGTGCCGCTGCTGCTATTGCCGCTGGCCGTGCCGGGCATCGGCGTGGCGCGCCGTGCCGTGAGCGCCTGCGCGATCGCCGGGTTCGCTATCGCGGCGCTGGCCGTGACGGTGTCGTTCTTCGAGGACCAGTCCCCCGTGCAGATCGGCGGCCGCGCGGTGAGCCCTTACTACGAGCGGATCGAGCCTGGCCCCGGCGAGGCCAACCTGCGGTATCGCATCGACTATGTGCCGTTCAAGTTCGCGCTGACCAGCGGCCACTGGCTGGCCGACACGCGGGCCGCCGGCAACGGTCCGGACCTGTTCGCGCTGCATCTCGTCCAGGCGCGGCGCACGCTGCCCGGCGGCGACTCGATTCCGGCGTGGCTGCCGTGGGCGGTCACCCTGCCGTGGCTGATGGTGCTCTTCACCGCCGCGTTCTCGCTGCGGCGGTCGCTGGCGTTGTCGGCTCAGTTGCCCTGATGAAGGTCGACGATCCACCTGTCGAAGGCGTAGAGCAGATCTTCGCGATTGGAGTACGGGCCGGGTACGTAGGCCGGCGATGAGATGCCCGCCTGCGACAGCTCACAGACCTGCCAGTCCTGCTTATTCGTCATGTCCCAGAATTCGATGCAGTCCGAGGCATCGAAGTCCGGCCGCGCCAGCTCCTCCGGCTGAAAGTGCCACTCGCAGACATTGACGGTGCGATCCGGGGCGATCGGCCAGAGGGTATGGGTCAGCATGTAGTCGGGGTGCAGGCTGAGCATCAGATTCGGGAAGAGGCAGTAGTAGTAGACGCGGCGCGCGTCCTCGGGTGACAGGCCAGGCAGGATGGCGCGCCGGCAGCTGCCGTCCATCGAGAGCGTTTCGACGCCTGGCTGCAGATCCATGAGGCCGCCCATGTAGGTGGCGTGCAGCGGCTCGTTCTCGCCGCTCAGATAGTGCGACAGCCGGTTGAGCGCCGGGTGCAGGTTCGGGCAGTGCAGGCACTCGTTGTAGTTCTGGATGATCAGCTTCCAGTTCGCCTTCAGGTCGTAGACGATCCGGTGGCCGCGACGGAGATCCGGCATCCGCCAGCTCCGGAACCTGTCGACGAGCGGGCCAAGCTGTGCGGCCAGCGGCTCCGCGTCGCCGGCGAGATTCAGAAAGATGTGTCCATCCCACTCGGCTGCATGCACGCCGAGCAGCGGATAGTCGGAACGGTGAAAGTGCGGCACGTCGTCCATATGCGGCGCGCCAATCAGGCGTCCGTCGAGGTCGTAGGTCCAGGCGTGATAGGGACACTGGATGCTGCCGGGAAGCTGCCCCTCTCGCTCGGCGCAGAGCCGCGTGCCGCGATGGCGACAGATGTTGTGGAACGCTTTGATGCCGCCGTGCGCGTTGCGCGTGATGACGATGTTGCGGCCGTTCATCTCGCGGACGAAGTACTGCCCTGGGGCGGCGGCATCCTGTGAGCGGCCCGCGCAGAACCACATCCTGCCGAACAGCTCGTCGAGCTCGCGCTGGAAGAACGCCGGGTTCGTGTAGTAGCGCGCCGGCAGCGTGAATGCGGTGGCCGGCATCACGTCGCGCGGCTTGATGATCACGGGTTCATGATACTCAGCGGGCGGCGGCGTAGCGAAAAAACGACGCCGGCAGCAGCAGCGCGAACGCATACGTCAGCACCGCGATCAGCATCGACCAGGGCGGACCGATGCCGATCAGGTGCAGCATCGGCAGCACCAGCACGGCCAGAACCCCGCCCCCGAGCTGGCTGACGAGCATCCAGAAGGTAGCCGAGCGCTCCCGTTCGCGCCCATTGGCCTTCGCCTCCTGCCAGCTCTTGACGAGCGACAGCACGCCGGCGCACGGCAGCAGCACGCCGACGAGGAGGATAAGGGGAATGGTCAGCCCGATGAGCAGCAGTCCCGTCGCAAGCGAGACCGCTCCCGTGTCGCCTCCGGCCGATGCGGCCATCGGCATCAGGACCGCGCCGACGCCCCACGAGAGCGCCGCGACCGGCAGCGGCAGCGCGGCATAGGCCGCGGTGATCCAGCGGCCGTGCGCCGCGATCCACGGCCGTTGTGCCGGAAAGACCTGCGTGAAGTGAAAGAGCGCGAGACCGCCGACCGCGAACGCCGTTGCGGCGAGCGCGATCACGCCGGGCGTGTAGAGGCCGGGGCCCTTCCACCACTGCAGCGGCGCCAGGGCATAGGGGATGCCGCTTGCCACCGCGACGGCGAGAAACGCGCGTGCGCGCGTGTCAGCCGGCGTCTTCCAGACGGCGGCCACCGCTACGCCGAGGTACACGAGGAGCGAGACGATCGACGCGGCCGCATCGAATGCCGAGGCGGATGGCGGCTGCAGCATCCCCTCCATCGCGGGCTATTATGGCCCGCATGCGCGCCATACAACGAGTGCTCCTGCTCTCCAGCGTCGTGCTGCCGATCGTCGTGTCGGCGCAGGCGAGGCCGCCGCAGACGGCGGCGGATTCGACGCGAGTCCTGCGTCCGGCCCGTGTCTTCGACGGCGAGTCGATGCACGAGGGATGGGCGGTCCGCGTCCGCGGCGAGCGGATCGAATCGGCGGGACCGGCGGCCTCGATCGACGCCTCCGGCGCGACCGTCGTCGATCTGGCGGGCGCGACGCTGATGCCGGGTCTGGTCGAGGCGCACTCGCATGTGCTCCTGCATCCCTACAACGAGACGACGTGGAATGACCAGGTGCTGCATGAAAGCCTGGGCGTGCGCATCGCACGCGCCACCAACCATCTGCGCGCCACGCTGACGGCCGGCTTCACGACGATCCGCGATCTCGGCACGGAGGGGGCCGGCTATGCCGACGTCGAGCTGAAGCAGGCGGTCGAGCAGGGCATCATCCCCGGCCCGCGCATGATTGTCGTGACGCGGGCGATCGTCGCGACCGGCAGCTACGGCCCGAAGGGGTTCTCGCTCGAGTGGCGCGTGCCGCAGGGAGCGGAGGAAGCCGACGGCAGCGATCTCATCCGCGTCGTCAGGGATCAGATCGGCCACGGCGCCGACTGGATCAAGATTTACGCCGACTACCGCTGGGGCGCGCGCGGCGAGGCGGCGCCGACCTTCTCGATCGACGAGATCAAGACGATCGTCGACACGGCGCGCAGCAGCAACCGTCCGGTCGTCGCGCACTCGTCGACGGCGGAAGGGATGCGGCGGGCGGTGCTCGGCGGGGTGGAAACGATCGAGCACGGCGACGCCGGCACGCCCGAGATCTTTCGCTTGATGAAGGAGCACAACGTCGCGCTGTGTCCGACCCTGGCGGCGGGTGACGCGACCGCGCAATACGCGGGGTGGAAGAAGGGTGAGCAGCCGGAGCCGGCAGGCATCCAGCGCAAGCGCGCCAGTTTCAAGGCGGCTCTCGACGCCGGCGTCACGATCGTCAGCGGCAGCGACGTCGGCGTCTACACGCACGGCGACAACGCGCGCGAGATCGAGATGATGGTCGACTACGGCATGGCGCCGGTGGCGGCGCTGAAAAGCGCGACCTCGGTTGCCGCGCGCGTCCTGCACTGGGAGAACCGCATCGGCACGGTGAAGGAAGGCCTGCTCGCGGATCTCATCGCCGTCGACGGCGACCCGACGAAGGACATCTCAGCGCTGCATCGGGTCACGTTCGTGATGAAGGGCGGCACGGTGTACGTGACGCCTGCGTCGAAGTGAGGGTCGCCCAGAGGGGTGACCCTCGCGCGGCGACGCCGCGGTCAGCAGGGTCAGCTCACCGCGCCCGCGCCACGGTGATGTTGCGGTATTCGATCGCCGTATGATCGCCCTGCAGGAGCAGCGGCCCCGGCGCGCCTTCGTCGCTGTCGAGCGCCGCGCCGGTCGGGCCTGGGATTTCACGGTTCGCGATGATGGTCGTGCCGTTCAGTACGACCGTCACCATCCGTCCGACGAGCGTCACGTCGAACGTCTGCCATTCGCCCGCCGCCTTCGCGGCCGACTCCGACGGTTCGAGGAAGCCGTAGATCGCGCCGAGACTGTCGACCGCGCGTTCGTCGCCGGTGTCGGCCACCTGGACCTCGTAGCGGCCCCGCAGATAGACGCCGCTGTTGCCGTCTTTCGGATAGCGGAACTCGGCGTGCAGCCTGAAATCAGTGAAGGTCGCGTCGGTGATGAGGTTGCCGCCGGACTTGCGGTTGCGCAGGATGCCCTGGTCCGCTTCCCACTCGCTCGTGCCGGCGGCGTGCCAGCCGCTCAGATCGCGGCCGTTGAAGATCGGCTCCGGCTTTTCCCACTGCGGCAGCGAGGCGCGGCGGAGCGCTGGCGCGCGCACGCCGGTGAACGTCACCGGAGCTACGCTGCCGATCGCCATCGAACCGGCGAGTCGATCGTTTTCGAGCCGCGCCGTCACGGCGACGTCGCCGTCGGCGCGCTCCCACTGCGGCGGAATCGTGAAACGCAGCTCCGCGCCGGTGACCTTCACTTCGGATACCGGTCGGGCGCTGCCGGAGAGACCGACGAACGATCCGACCAGCGCTTTGGTGCCCGAATGACGCACCTCGAGCCAGCCGCTGCTGGTCGCGCCATTGGCCCGTTGAAACGTGAGATCCCAGCGGCCGATGATCGGCGGCGGGGCTGCCTGGAGCGCCGCTAAGGACGCGAGTGTCGTCAGCAGGACACACATGCGCATCGACATGCGCCCATCTTACTGCCCGCTGCCCACTACGACGGCCGCCGGTAGACGACGCGGCCGTCGAAGACGGTGATCTCGACGTCCGCAGCCGAGAGCTGATCGGATCCGGCGAACAGGTCCGTCGACAGGATCACCAGGTCGGCGAGCATGCCGGGCTTGAGCGTGCCCTTGCGGTGATCGTCGAACGACGCCCACGCCGCGCCCGACGTCCAGGCGTTGATGGCGGATTTCAGCGTGAGCGCTTCGCTGGCGTGGATGTTGGGCCGCCGCACCGCGGCGCGGATCGCCTCGAGCGGATCGAGCGGCAGCACCGGCCAGTCGCTGCCGAACGCCAGGTGGGCGCCGGCGGCGCTGAGGCTGCGCGCCGGCCAGCCAAACGGCGCGCGCTCCGGGCCGAGGTTCTGCGCCCAGTTCGTCAGGCCGCCGAGCGTGGCGTGCAGCGGCTGTAGCGAGGCGACGACGCCGAGCGCGCCGAAGCGCGGGATGTCTTCCGGATCGATCACCGACAGATCCTCGATGCGATGGCGCGCCGGGTGCGCGCCGCTGGCGTTCTTGGCGACGGCGCCGTAGGCATCGAGCGCGGCCCGTACCGCGCGATCGCCGCTGGCGTCGATCGCGATCTGCCAGCCTCGCGCGTCGAGCGCCGCGACGAGTTTCGCCAGCTCGGGCGCCGCCAGCTCGGTCGTCCCGTCGCCGGCCCCCTTCGGCATGTACGGCGCCAGCATCGCCGCGCTTTGCGACTCCACGGAGCCGTCCAGCGCAAGCGCCGCCAGCCCCGTCTTGAGCAGCGGGTCGTCGGGATAGCGCCGCGCGATCGCGTCGAGATCCTCGAGCGCCGTACGGCTGGCCTGGACCGCGGCGTAGACGCGGATCGACAGGGTGCCCGCCTCGCGCGCCGCGTCGTAGAGGTCGAGGTCGCCGGATGCGGCGCCGAAATCCTGCACGCTGGTGATGCCGTGCGCGCCGGCGTCGGCGATCGCCAGCTGCAGCGCCTTGGCGCGTTCCTCCCGCGTCGGCCGCGGCATCACGCGATCGACCAGCGCCATGGCGGCGCCCTTCAACAGGCCGGTCGCCTCGCCGCGCCGATCGCGGACGATGACGCCGCCGGTCGGGTTCGGCGTCTTCTTCGTAATCCGCGCCGCCTGCAGCGCTTTCGTATTGACCCAGAGCGCCTGGCCGTCGGCCGAGAGCAGCCGCGCCGGCCGATCAGCGACAGCCGAGTCGAGCTGCCCGCGCGTCGGGGCGTCGTCGAAGGCGTCGTAGGACCAGCCGCCGCCGGTGAGCCACATCGCGTAGGGGCGCGCCGTGGCCCACTCGGCGATGCGCGACTGTATCTCGTCGAGCGTCTGGGCGCCGTGCAGCTGGACGCCATCCCGGGCCAGGCCGCCGGCGATGAGCGAGACGTGGGCATCGTCGAATCCGGGCAACACCGCGGCGCCGTGCGCGTCGACGATGGTCGTCTGCGGCGTCCGCGAACGCATCACCTCACGCTCGCCGCCTACTCGCAGGATTTTGTTGCCGCGGATGGCCACCGCGTCGGCGGTCGTGCCCAGATCGTCGGCGACGTAGACCTTCGCGTTGTGGATGATGAGGTCGACCGGGCCGCTGTTGTCGTCGCGCTGGGCACCGACGATCAGCCCGGCGATGAGCGTGGCTCCGACGATGGCAACGACGAGGAGAGTAGCAAGACGCGTTGCCATGACGGGCCTGAGGGCGGATTCTACCATCCTGCGCAGGGGTCGGCGGCAGCGCGTGCTAAAGTGCCGGCGCCTGTGGGGATTGCAGAGAAAACGGCTGGTTCGGTCGGGCCGCCGACCGATGAAGGGCTCATCCGTGCGCTGGGGCTGGGCTCGGCGGTGTTGTTCGTGCTGGGCAGCGTCATCGGTTCGGGCATTTTCCTGACGACCGGGGTGATGGCCGAGACGCTGCCATCGCCGTCCCTGCTGCTGCTGGCGTGGCTGGCCGGCGGCGTGGTGGCGTTGACCGGCGGCCTGACGTACGCGGAGCTCGGGGCGATGTTCCCCAACTCGGGCGGCGTCTACGTCTACCTGCGCGAGGCGTTCGGTCCGCTGCTCGCCTACCTCTACGGATGGGCGGCCCTCCTCATCTTCTTCAGCGGCGGCATTGCTGCCGTGTCGGTCGGCTTCGCCGACTACCTCAGTTACTTCTGGCCGGGACTGTCGGCCTCGCGCGTGCTGCTGAGCGCGCCAACCCCGATCGGTACGTGGACGCTCTCGGCGGCGCAGGTCGTCGCCGTCCTGTGCATTACCGCGCAGGCGTGGATCAACTACGTCGGCGTCCGCAGCGGCAACCGCGTCAACGTCGTGATCACGATCGCGAAAGTGGCCGGCCTCGCGTCGCTGCCGATCATGGCGCTTGCCGCCGCGAAGGCCTCTCCCGCGTGGACGCCTGTCGTGCCGGCGATCGCCCATCCCGTCGCGGCATTTGGGGTGGCCATGATCGCGGTGCTGTGGGCGAACGACGCATGGTACTGCGTCACCTGGATCGCGGGCGAGATGAAGAATCCGCAGCGCGATCTACCGCGCGCGCTGTTCTACGGGATTTCGCTGCTGACGGTCATCTACCTGGCGGTGAACATCGCATATCTCTACGCGCTGCCGCTCGATCAGCTGCGCGGCGCCAGCCGGGTCGCCGAACGGGCCTCGACCGCGATGGTCGGCTCGCGGGGCGCCACCTTCGTAGCGCTGACCGTCATCGTGTCGACGTTCGGCTGCAACGTCGCGGCGATCCTGGCGGGCGCCCGCCTGCTCTTCGCGATGGCCCGCGACGGGGTGTTCCTGCCGGCGGCGGCGCGCGTGCACCCCGTCTATCGCACGCCGCACGTCGCGATCGTCGCGCTGGCGTCATGGGCGGCGCTGCTGGCCTTGTCTGGGAGCTACGAGCAGCTCTTCACCTACGTGATCTTCGCGTCGAACCTACTGCACGTGATCGGCGCGTTCGCCGTCTTCAGGCTCAGACGACGGCGGCCGGATCTGCCGCGTCCGTACCGCGTCTGGGGCTATCCGGTCGTGCCGATCATCTTCATCGCCGCCGGTGGCGCGGTCGTGATCAACACCCTCGTCGAGCGCCCGAAGGAATCGCTGGCCGGACTGGCGCTCCTGGCCATCGGCGTGCCGTTCTACCTGATGTCGAAGCGGGGCGAGGGAAGCCGTGAGGCAACTCGCCTCGGGTGATGTATGAGAATCGCCGTACTCGGATCGGGCGCGGTTGGCGGGTACTACGGCGCGCGCCTCTCGCGCGCCGGTCACGACGTCATCTTCATCGCCCGCGGCGCCCACCTCGAAGCGATTCGCTCGCGCGGGCTCGAGATCCGCAGTCCGGCGCTCGGCGACTTGACGGTGCGGGCGCGCGCCGAGGAGGATACGACCGCGATCGGTCCTGTCGACCTCGTCCTGTTCGCCGTCAAGAGCTACGACAACGCGTCGGCGCTGCCGCGGCTCGGACCGCTGCTCGGCGACGACACGGCAGTCCTCACCCTGCAGAACGGCGTCGACAGCGGCGATGAAGTGGCGCGCGCCGCCGGACCCTCCCGGACGCTCGGCGGCAGCACCTACATCGCGACCGCGCTCGAGGCGCCGGGCACGATCGTCCAGACCGGCGATCACCGGCGGATCGTGTTTGGCGAAATATTCGGCCGGCTGCCGGAGCTGACCTCGCGGGTGCGCGCCATTCACGCGGCGTTCGCCGGCGCCGATATCCAGTCGTACCCGGTCGAGGATGGCCGCGTGCCGATCTGGGAGAAGTTCGTCTTCCTCGCCGCGCTCGCCGGGTTCACCGGCGCGGCGCGGCTGCCCATCGGCCCGGTGTGGGGTGATCCGTTCACGCGCGCACAGTTCCTCGCGGCGTGCCGCGAGATCGAAGCCGTGGCGCGCGCCAGCGGTGTGCCGGTGGCCGCCGACGTCGTGGATCGCATCATCCCCTACGTCGAAGGCATCCCGGGATCGATGCGCTCGTCGCTGCTCATCGATCTCCAGGCCGGCAAGCGGATCGAGGTCGACGCGCTCCAGGGCAGCGTGGTGCGCCGCGCGGCGGAGGCCGGTGTCGCGGTGCCGATCATGGCGACGCTCTATGCCGTCCTGAAGCCGCATGCGGACGGCCGGCCGGGGTAGACTCAGCAATATGAAGAGACTGGTCGTGATGGTCCTGGCGCTCTCGACGACGCTCGCGGCGCAGGGCAAGGAAGAGGATCGGCTGCGCGCCTGCGCGACCGTGGTGAAGGAGATTCTGAACATCCCCGACAACATCCCGAAGGATCTGCTGGACAAGTCGGAATGCGTGGTGGTGTTTCCCGGGGTCAAGAAACTCGCGATCGGCGTCGGCGGCAGCTACGGCCGCGGCGCGATGACGTGCCGAACCGGCGCCGATTTCGACGGGCCGTGGAGCGCGCCGACGCTGATGGCCCTCGAAGGCGGCAGCATCGGTCTCCAGCTTGGCGGCCAGGAAACCGATTTCGTGATCCTGGTGATGAACAAGCGCGGCGCCACGTCCGTACTGAGCAGCAAGGTGAAGCTTGGCGCCGACGCCTCGGCCGCCGCGGGCCCGAAAGGACGGACCGCCGCCGCCGCAACCGACGTCGTGATGCGCGCCGAGATGCTGTCCTACTCGCGCGCCCGCGGGCTGTTCGCCGGCATCTCGCTCGAAGGATCGACGCTGCGCCCCGACAACGACGGCAACGCCCTCGTCTACGGCAGCAAGATTGCGGCGAAGGATATCGTCCACGGCACCGTTGCCGTGCCGTCGGCGGCGAAAGGGATGGTCGACGTCCTCGACACGCGTTCCCCGCGGAACGCCGCGAAAGCAGCCGACAAGCACTGATCGCCGCGGATTCGTCCGTGGGCGCTCGGCGGCGTCAGTGGCGGTCCGCGACGCTCTGTGGGCTGCCGCGGTACGCCGCCATACCGCCCGCGACGTTCACCACGGCGATGCCTTCCTGCGCGAGCAGGCTGGACGCGAGACTCGATCGGTATCCGCCTTCGCAAATGGTCGCAATCGTCCGGCCGGGTGGCAGCTCGCCCACCCGCGCCGGAAGGTCGCCGACCGGGATATTGACCGCGCCGGGCGCGTGGTCGGCGCGCCATTCGTGCGCGCTGCGCACGTCGACCACGTAGAGATCGTCTCGCGCGCGGAGCGCCTCCGCGTCCACCTGCTGGATCGACGCGACCGGCAGGGACGCGGCCTGCCACGCACTGAAACCGCCGTCCACCATCCCTTCGATGCGGTCGAGGCCGATCCGCCGCAGCTGCATCGCCGCGTCGGCTGCCTGACCGGCGCTCCCACCGAAGAGGATGAGCGGGGCATCAGGCGGCAAGACCCATCCCGCCCAGTAACCGACTTTGGCGCCGTAGGCAAGATTGATCGCGCCATCGGGATGCCCGGCTGCGAACTCGGCTGCGGGCCGCAGGTCGATGACGATCGCGCCGTCGGCGGCGAGTGCCGCCGCGGCTGCCGGGCGGATCGACGGAAGCGCCGGCGTCCCGCTGGCCAGTCCGAGCACGTCAGGCGCGAGATTCAGGCGCTTCATCCGCGCGAAGTACGGCGGCGTGTCTGGCAGGTCGGCGAGCACCGCCTCGACGAACGCCTGGTCCGGCGTGTCGCGCAGGAGCGGGTTCTGGCTCCATTCACGGCCGATGGTGGAGGAGGGATCCAGGCCGATGCCGGCGCCGCAGAGCGAACCGGCGCCATGCCCGGGATGTACCTCCGTCGACGGATCCAGCGCGGCGACGCGGCGCAGCGACTGGTGGAGCATCCCGGCCAGTGCCCGCGTCTCACGTTCGCCCAGCAGGTCGGGACGGCCGACCCCGCCGACGAACAGCAGGTCTCCGGTGAAGAGGCGCGCCGCCTCGCCGGGCGCCTCCGCAAGGATCGCGATGTGTTCGAAGGTGTGCCCGGGCGTGTGGAGGAACGTCAACCCGAGGTCGCCCACCTGCAGTGTCTCGTGGTCGCGAACCTCGTGGTGTTCGTAGGCGAGAGCTGCACCCGGTCCGGTGATGACCGGCAGGCCGATCGAGGCCAGCTCGCGCGCGCCCGAGACGAAGTCGGCGTGGACGTGCGTTTCGATGACCGCGACGATCGTCGCGCCGGCCTGCCGCGCGGCTTCGACGTAAATCGCCGCGTCGCGCCTCGGATCGACGACTACCGCGCGCTTCGTGCGGTGGCACCCGACGACAAAGGAGGCCTGGGCAAGGCCATCGTCATAGAAGCGGGAGAACATACGCTACACTTTTTCTATGGGTGCCACGGCGGATCATACACCCGCATGAGTCTGCTCGCGCTCGTCGCGGTCATCGTCGCCGGAGCGGTGGCGGGCGGACTTGGTTCGCTGCTCGGCATCGGCGGCGGCGTCTTTCTCGTGCCCTTCCTGAATGCCGGCCTCGGCGTCGATTTCAGGGTGGCGGCGGCCACCGGTCTGATGACCGTCATCGCGACTTCGAGCGTCGTCTCGGCCGGGCGGGCCGGGCGCCACCTTATCAACCTGCGGCTCGGCATGCTCCTCGAAATCGCCACGACGATCGGCGGCCTGATTGCGGCGATGACGGTGGCGCGGTTGTCGAGCCACACGCTGAACCTGATCTTCGCGATCGTCACGACCGCCATCGCGATCCTGATGCTGTCCCGCCTCGACAGCCGCAACGTCATGGAAGCGTCGGCGTCGCCCGGCGCGCTCGGCGGGCGCTTCCACGACGACGACACCGGTCGCGACGTGGTCTATCAGGTGCGGCGGCTGCCGCTCGGCATGTCGGCGTCGTTCGTCGCCGGCTACGTGTCGGGCACGCTGGGCATCGGCGGCGGCATCCTGAAGGTGCCGGTGCTCAACGCGTGGTGCGGCGTGCCGATGCGCGCCGCGGCCGCCACGAGCGCGCTGATGATCGGCGTCACGGCAGCGGCGTCGGCGCCCCAGTACTTCTCACGGGGAGAGGTCAACCCACCGCTGGCGGCCGCCGCGGTCATCGGCGTGCTGATCGGCTCGCGCGCCGGGCTGCACGCCGGCTCGCGCGCCCGCGTGCGGTGGCTGAAGATGCTGATGGCGATCGTGCTGGCCGCGGTGTCGGTGCTCTATTTCAGGAAGGCCTTCGTCTGATGCGGCACGCCACCGACGAGGACATCGAGCGGCTCGAACTGCGCGTCGGGCGCCTCCTCGAAATCGGCGTGACGAGCGCGTCGGTGTGCCTGGCGGCCGGGCTCGTCCTGTGGTTCGTGCTCGGCGGCACGGCCGGCGTGACGCTGCTGCTGACCACCGGGCTGGTGGTGCTGATGCTGACCCCGCTCGCGCGCGTCGTGGCATCGCTCGTCACCTACGTCCGCCTGCGCGACTGGTTCTTCGTGGCGACGACCGTGATGGTGTTCGCGGTGCTCGTCGCGGCGTGGCTGCTGAAATCCTAGTCTCGTCCGTAGGGCGCCGCCCGTAGTCCCGCCGCTCGTTCGCCGCGCTCGAACGCGATCTGGCGTCCGGGTGAGATGGACTCTAACGATCTCGCGGGCGCGGCGGCGCCACCCCCGACACCTCGGGCTCTGGTTCCGCGGCGAACGCCTCGGGGCTCGCCGGGATATCCGCCTGCCGATCGGCGACGGCGGCCTCCACCTCGCGCATCCGCTCGCGGGCGGCGGCGCGCATGCTCTCGAGCAGTCCGGCGATTCGCTGCGCCTGGCGCACCACCGTCGCGAGGTCGCGCTGCAGGCTCGGGTCGGGGTAGCCGCGTTCGAGCAGATCGCAGAGGCCGATGATCGTCTGCAGGGCGCTGTTCATCTCGACGGCGGTCGACAGCGTCAGCTCCGACATCGCTTCGGTCGACCGGTATTTGCCGAGCGACACCTGCAGCTGCTGCGCGATCACCGCCACCGCGAAGATCTCGGCGATCGGCTGGATGGCGGCGGCGTGCTCGGGGCGGTAGGCGTGCTTGGCGCGCTGCACGAGGTTCAACGTGCCGACCGCCCGGCCCTTGGAGACGAGCGGCACGATCATCACGGAACCGAAGCCGGAGCTGTTGAGCAGGTTGGCGTCGAGAAAATCGGTCGCGACCTTGGCGATGTCGCCGACCAGCGCCGCTTCGCGCGAGCGGACGACGTTGCCGAGCAGCGTCTGCTCGACCTTGAAGACGATCTCCGGACGGGGCCGCGACCGCCGCTCGACGTCGCGCACCCGCGCCGTGTAGGTCTGGAACTCCTCGCCGCTTTCGGTGAGGAGCGCGAGCCCGACGCGATCACACGGCACCAGCCGCGCGATCCGCGAGGCGAGCGCCTGGAAGGCGAGCGTGACGTCCACCGATCTCGCGATGATTTCGAGCATCGCGTTCTGCGTCTGCAGCTGCTCGAGTTCGCCGAGCGTCGCCTCGTGGTTGTGCTGCTGCACCCGGATCCGCTGCGACAGGCTGCCGATCCGGCGCGTCGCCAAGGCGGCCAGGATCAGCATCACGGTCCACGCCGCCACGACCTGGACGAGCACGACGGGACGCCGAGGAATGCCACCGGCCAGCGTCCAGGCAACGCCCTCGAGGATCCCGAAGACCGCGATCAGGCCCCAAATCGCCCAGACGTGGACCCGGTGGTTGCGAGTAATCATCGGGACGGTGTCAGACGGTACGCCGCGGCGACGGGCCGCAACGGTCGATCGAACCACATCGGCCGCCGCGTGCCGTCGGGACCGGGGGCCGGGCGCGTGCGCTGCATCCATTCTTTATACGCTGCATGCGCCTTTTCCGTGTCAACTTCGATGTCGCCGTACCGATCGTCGGGGGCCGGCTTCTCGAGCCGGACCCGCTGGTGCCAGCAGTGCATGCCGCTCACCGGGTCGGGCTGCACGGGGAAGGTCAGGTTCTGATGGACGCCGACTTCCCGCCACCAGATCCGCTGGCTGTCGGGATCGCGGCTGGCAAACGGGCGGGCGCCGTGGATCTGGCGCATCGTGTAGCGGCCCCCGTCAGCGCGCGCGATCGTGACCAGCGCAGTGGCCGAGCGCGACCCCCCGGCGTCCTCCTGCAGCCGCCAGCGTCCGAGGTGATGTGACATGCCGAGAACGCCGGGACGAATGCCCTCGGTGACCCAGGCGCGCGTCACGAACCAGCCGATCCTGGTGACGACCTTGACCAGATCGCCGGTCCGCAGGCCGTGGCGCCGCGCGTCGGCGGTCGAGATCCAGAGCGGATTCGTGTGCGAGATCTCATAGAGCCATTTGACCGCCGATCGCGTGTGGACGAGCGTCGGCAGCCGGAAGTTCGGGAGCAGGTCGAACTCCCCCTGATCGCGTTTGAGGTCGCGCCAGTGGACGTGGCCGGGCAGGTACTGCGGCAGTGCATGTTCCGGCCAGCCCCAGCGTGAAAGCGTCGCCGAATAGAACTCCAGCTTGCGCGACGGGGTGTTGAAGCCCGCGCGTGGTACGCCGTCGACGACCACGCCGATGGCTGCCTCGCCGCGCACGAACGACGACCCGTCCTGCGTGAGACGGCCGCCCGAGGCTTCCGATTCCGTCAGCGGACGCTCGTGCCCGCGGCTGTAGCTGCTGTCCGAGACCTGGAAGACGCCGTACTTCCGCATGTACTGCAGCGGCGTGAGGCCCTCTTTGGCTGCCGCCTCTGGAAGGCCGGGAACCGAGTGCTCGAACATCCAGCCGTAGTACTCGTCCATCGTGATCGGCTGCCCGGGCCGATATGGACTCTCGAAGAAGCGGCGGATGCCGAGCGCCCCGTCCGGATCGATCTTCCAGCTGAGCGCGACCCAGAACTCCGCCTCCTCCCAGACTTCGCCGGGGTTGGCTTCATGCGTCGCGGAGACGGGCTGCCCGGCTTTCTCGCGCGCCACCCTCAGGACCGGCTGCCGGAACCCGAGCCACTGGCCGGCGTGCGTCTCCTGGCTCATCGTGTCGTGGCGCTCGGTGCCGAGTCCCATCGGCAGGATGTAGTCGGCGAACCAGGCCGTTTCGCTCCAGGTCGGAGAAAGCGAGACGTGCAGGCCGATCTTGTCGGGGTCCTGCAAGACCTCCATCCACGAGAAGCCGTCGGGGTTCGTCCACAGCGGGTTGTAGACGCGCGTGAAATAGACGTCGAGTCGGCCGCGTCCTTCTTTGAGAAAGTGCGGCAGCAGGTAACTCAGCTCGTGGAACGACAGCGGGAATTCGCGAGGAAACAGCAGCTCGTTCCAGTACTCGGGCGCCGGCGGCGGATTGGGGTGCTTCGGCACGAACTTGTTCGTGGCGTGCAGGTTGACACCGCCGACGCTGCCGACGCTGCCGGTGAGCACGACCAGCAGGTAGAGGCAGCGCGTGATCTGCCATCCCCAGAGGTTGCCGGCCGCCGCGGCGCGCCAGCTGTGCGTGGCGAACCGGTTGCCGGCGCGCCCGATCGCCTGCGCGGCGGCGACGATGCGATCGGCGCCGACGCCGGTTTCCTCCGCCGCGTACTCGGGTGTGAACCGCGCGTATTCCGCCTTCAGCGCGTCGATGAAGCTCTCGAAGGTGACCGGCCGATCGGGATGCAGTGCCTCGAGGTATTCACGCCAGTTGACCCAGTCGCGCACGAACGTTTTGTCGTAGAGATCCTCTTCGAGCAGGATGCGCGCGATGGCCAGCAGCAGCGCCCCCTCGGTGCCCGAATAGGCGGGCAGCCACAGGTCCGCCTTCGCCGACGTATTCGACAGCCGCGGATCGATCGTGATGAGCGTCGCGCCCTGCGACTTGGCGTCGACGATCCGTTGCGCATGCGGATTGAAGTAGTGGCCGGTCTCGAGATGCGACGAGAGCAGCAGGATCGTTTTCGCGTTGGCGTAGTCGGGCGACGGCCGATCGTCGCCGGTCCACAGGAAGTGACCGAGCCGCGCTGACGAAGAGCAGACGTTGGTGTGGCTGTTGTGGCCGTCGACCCCCCACGCCTGCAGTACGCGGTTGGCGTAGCCGTCCTCGCCGGGACGGCCGACGTGGTACATCAGCTCGTGGCGGCGTCCCTCCCGGATCGCTTTTCCGATCCGTCCGCCGATCTCGTCCAGGGCGTCGTCCCACGAGACGCGCTCCCACTCGCCGGCGCCGCGCGCCCCCTTGCGTCGCAGCGGATAGAGGATGCGATCGGGATCGTCCAGCTGGTTCGGCGTGACGACGCCCTTGGCGCACGTCCGGCCGCGGCTGCCCGGATGCATCGGGTTGCCTTCGACCTTGCGCACGTCCATCTTCTCTTTGTCGACATAGGCAAGCAGACCGCAGGCGGATTCGCAGTTGAAGCAGATCGTCGGAATAATCCAGTAGCTCCGGCGCTCCTTCTTCGGCCAGCTGGTCGACTCGAAGTCGACGAAGTTGTCCCACTGTTCGGGCGGCGGATGTGACTTGAACGCCATGTCAATTGCGAATGCGGATGAATCGGATCAGCTGAGCGGCACGCTTTGGCCGGCCTCGATCCAGATGTAGTCCCAGGCGGCGCTGCCGGCGAGCACGAGCACGAACGCCGCGACCACTTTCACAGAGTCCACGACGGCAACGCCGGTGGTCACGAACAGGAGCACGAGCGGCAGGACGCCGCCCGCCGCGATCGCCATGCCCCAGAAGAGTCGCGCGAACGCGCCGTGGCGGATTGCCTGCACCGCCAGCTGATGATGCCGCGTCGGGCTCGACGAGATGACGTTCTCGAAGAGCAGCATCGCGAGATGCGCGACGACACTGACCAGGAATACCGTGGCTGGGACGAAAACCACGTCGTGCGAGGGATGGATGTCGAACAACTTGGCGGCCAAACCGATCGTCGCGGCGCCGGCCATGCCCGACTGCGCGACGAGATGGATCGCCCCGTGCCGGCCCTGCCAGAGATCGCGACCGCGCCCCTGCGCGAACAGGAAGCCCGTGTACGACGTGGCGAGCACGGCTGCAAGGAGTGCCGGCAGCGCGATCGCATCGATCACTCGCGTCCATCCCATCCAGCCGCTCACGAGCCACAGCCCGCTCAGGGTGCCGTGCGCAGCGAGGAACCACGTGCCCCACACCAGCCAGGATCGCCAGTTCGAGCGCGTCAGGATGTAGTAGAACCGCTCCGGCCGCTCCAGGTCGGCAATCAGCACGATCGTCGTCAACGAGATGCAGACGATGGAGATGATCGGGGCCGCGATCGTGGTCAGCGCCCCACGATCCCCGAACAGCCACAGAAGCGCCGCCAGCATCATCGCGCCCGTCGAGACCGCCTTGAAGAAGAGGTAGAGCACCATGTCGATGCCCCACGGCTTCTTGTGAGGCGTGTCGTAGTCGACGCGCGGATCGCCCGGCGAATCGGGATCCTCTACCGGCGCGCCGACCGGACGCAGGTGTACCTGGCCTTCCTTGAAATAGAGCGGGCGCACGGCTGCTTCGGGACGGATGACGCTCTCGTCGGCGCCGAGATAGAAGATCTTCGGGCCGGTGCCCTTCTCCGGCTTGCGCACGTCGTACGCCTGGTGCTGGACGATGCGCGACACCGCGCTCGACGGGTCGTCGAGATCGCCGAAGATGCGGCACTCGGTCGGACAGACGATCACGCAGGCCGGCAGCAGCTCGTTCTCGACGCGGTTCGCGCAGAAGTTGCACTTCTCGGCGGTGTGGGTATTGGGATCGATGAAGAGCTGATCGTAGGGACACGCTTCCATGCAGGCACGGCAGCCGATGCAGCTCTCGCCGTTCAGATCGACGATGCCGTCGCGGCGCTTGAAGAGGGCGCGCGTCGGGCAGATGCCTACGCAGGGCGCGTCGGTGCACTGGTTGCACAGGACGGGAAAGAAGAAGCGCTGCGTGTCGGGAAACGTGCCTTTTTCGACGGTCTTCACCCAGCAGCGGTTCACGCCGACCGGGATCTCGTGCTCGGCTTTACAGGCGATGGTGCAGGCGTGACATCCGATGCATTTGCGAAGATCGATGGCAAACCCGTAATTGGCCATTCAGAACGTTGGCACTATATCGCACGCGGCCTGCAGCGCTGCGTCGCGCTCGGACGCGGCGACGAGCGGGAACGTCGAGAGCACGTGCGCGAACTCCTCTGGTGTCAGGCCGTACAGGTGCGCCACTTCCGCCTGCAGCCGCGCGGCGTCCTGCGGCCGGCGCGCCGCGGCGACGGCGCGTGCCAGCGCTGCCAGCGGCCGCATCTCCCGTTCGGCACGCGGCACCGGCAACTGCTGGATGACCGACGCCGGCACGTGCGTCCCCCCGCGCAGGCGGATGCAGTAGTTGGCCACGAAGCTGTTGAACACGCCGCACAGGAACCACTGCCGTTCGTCGTCGAGGGCCTCGCGCAGGCAGAAGATCGTGTGGCTGGTCACCGCCCACGCCGGAATCATCGCCGCGATCAAGGTGAGCCGGTTCGTGGCCGACGCGACTTCGCGATAGCCGAGCCGCGGCCGATCGATCCGCGCGCGCCCCTGCAGCAGACGCTGCGCCGTGCGCCGCGCGATGAACGCCATCGCCTCCGCGGTTCGTACGTGGAACGGGTCGAGCAGCTTGCCTTCGAGTACGGGCAGGCCGGCGGCGGCGAAGTGCCGGCGGTCGTCGGTGGCATTGAGTTCGCGGCCGAAATGAAGGTGCCAGCCGTCCCGGCTCTCGAGCGGCAGACCGGCGGCGAGGATTTTCGCCAGCACGGCGCGGTCCACGTCGCTCTGAAGATCGGGGACGGCGAGGCTGTCGCCGCCGAAGGCCGTGACCAGCCGCAGCGGGATTCGGACCGCGCCGGGTGGCGCGCCGCGATCCGCGATGTCGTCGAGCGCCGCCGCATCGTGGAGGCGGCTTTTCAGTGCGATGTCTGGGGTGCAACCCGCGGTGGTCGCGGTGATGAGCGCGAACCTGATGCCGCGGTGAATGGGAAACAGGCCGTCACGGTTGTCGAGCGTGACGATCGCGTCGAGCGTGCAACCATCCAGCAATCGGCGGCGCAGCGCCGCGCACCCGGCATCGGTCAGCACGCCGGCCGGCAGAACCACGCCGATTCGGCCGCCAGGCGCCGCAAGCTGCAGCATCCGTTCGGCGAACAGCTGATAGAGGTTGGCGTGTCCCTTTCCCTGCAGGCGATAGCAGCCCGAATCGCGGCTGAACCTGGTCAGGACGCCTGCGCCCGCCCAGGGCGGGTTCCCGATCACCGCGTCGAAACCGGCGGCCGCCAGCGGCGCGCCGTCCGCATCGTGGAAGATCTCCGGGAACTCGAGCGTCCAGTGAAAGAAGCGCTCGGCGGCGGCGACCTCCGCGGCGATCCTGCGCCACCGGCTTTCCAGATCGCGAGGCAGATCGTCTGATCGCCCGGCGAGCGCCGCCGCGAACGCCGACCATGCGCCCCCGGCGGGCCGGCTCTGACCCTCGGGCCAGAACCAGGCGGCGCACCACGCGTCGGCGAGCGCACGCCACCTTCGGAGCGGACCTTCGGCGCCGTCCAGCCGATCGATCGTCCGTTCCTTTCGGCGAACCGCGGCGGCAGAGTCGTCGGCGGTTTCGACGAGCGCGAGCCGCGCGCCGATCGCGGACGACAGGCCTGTGGCAAGGTCGTCGTCTTCGAAGAGCGGCAGCCGCGCAAGGCCGCGCGGCACGGCGCCGGGCGGCCGGCCCGTCACGTCGGCGATCGAACCGCCCGCGAGACTGTTCCCGCACCGGAGGTGATGGTCGAGAAAAGTCAGCGGACGGTCCGCGGCCAGCGTGCAGAGCCAGAGGGACAGCCGCGCCAGCTGCACGGCCGTCGGATTGGCGTCGACGCCGAACAGGCAGCGTTGCGCGATGGTGCGCCGAAACCCGGCGCGTTCGGCAGGGCCGATGTCGTGCCGCGCCGCCGATCCCTCGGCGACGAGCGCCTCCTCGTAGGCCGTCGCCAGGAAACGACAGGCGGCGACGAGAAAGGCGCCGCTGCCCATGGAGGGATCCAGCACCCGAAGCGAGAGGATGCGGGATGGCGAAGCTCGGTCGACGAGCGGCGCGAGCGCGCGGCGGACGAGATACTCGGTCATCGCCCGCGGTGTGTAGAAGGTGCCGGTGCGCTTGCGCCGGCCGGTCTGTGACATCGTGATCGCGCCGGCCGCCCGGGACGGGGCGTATTCGAGCACGCGCTCGTACACCGAGCCGAGCTGCTCGACGCCGAGATCGGCGTACGAGATCCGTTCGCGCCGGTCGGCCGCGCGCCGCGTCGTCAGGGCCAGGAGCACGTCGCGGACGGTTCGATCGTGGAGCCGCCGCGAATCGGCCAGTGGTGCCGCGGCCGGCGCGAACAACCGCCCGTTGAAAGGGACGACGCGCAGCGAGCCTGCGGTGCAGCCGCGGTGGGCAAGCCGAGCAATGGCCTGCAGCGTCTCCCAGAGGCCGCGCGACGAGCCGTCTCCTTCCGCCGCCGGACGGAGCGCCTCGATCGTGTAGCTGCGCCGATAGATCGGATGCCATTGCGGCACCAGGCCGCGCGCTTCGGCGAACAGCAGGAACAGAATCCGGTAGACCACCGTCAGCGCGTCCGCCAATGCGGCGTCGAGCTGCCCGGGATCATCGCTCCCTCGACTGAAGCCGGTGACGAGCTCCACCAGGGCCGTTTCGACGCCCGACTGCAGCGACTGCCCGACGGCTGCGCGGTGCGACTCGGAGGTCCGCACCAGTGCGTCCAGTCCGGCGAGCGGCGGGACGGTGTGCGCGTCGAGCAGCTGCCCGAGCACGGCAAGCGCCCCATCGTCGATGGCGACCGCGCCGAGATCGATGTCGATGGCCCGCTGCGAATAGGCGCGCAGCGCGTCGACGATCCGGAGCGTGACGCCGTTGGTGCCTATCCACCACCGAGCACGCACGTCGCGGCGCAGCCTGGCGCGCAGCCGCCGCAGGTCGCCGTTCCACCCCGCCGCCGCCACGATCAGCACTGGCTCGCCGCCTGCCGGCGCGACGGCCGCGACCGCTTCGGCGGTGCTCTCGAGGATGTCGATCGTCGCACCGCACTCGGCGGCGAGCGGCGCCGCGAGCGTGTCGAAGACCTGTCGGGCTGCGCTCGCGGGACCAAGCTGCGCCAGCGCCGACGTGACGACTCGGCGCAGGCGTGCCCCGGGCGCGCGATTGTTTCCGAGCGCCTCGAGCAGATCGAGTGACGCCAGCGTGCCGCTGAATGCGCTCAGCGCCATAGGAGCAGCACTCCGAGGACCCTGCATTCGAGTCGAGGCTCGCGTGCCGCATCGAGCGCCAGCAGGCGCCGCTCGTGTTCGTGCCGTCGTTGCACGGCGGCGTCGACGGCCTGCCCGGTCTCGAGAAGCACACGGCCCTCGAACAGGCCGGGCTGCCGCTCGACGCGCGGTTCGGTGCGGCGGAGCAGCGCACGCTCGCGCTGGGCTCGGGACGCGTTCGCCTGACGATGGAGAGCCGCCGCGCCGGCGAACCAGTCGCGGACGTCGGCGAGGTCGATCGCGACACGCTCGACGATCTCCAGCACCGCGCGTCCGCGTTCCCGGGCCTCCGCGCGGGTGCGCGGCCTCGTGATCGCCACGCTGGGGACGTGCACCAGGAACGGGCGTTCGGCAACTGGCGTGTCTTCGGCGAGCGCGGCAGCGCGGACGAGGGCGATCGCCCCTGGCCGCAGGACGCCGCGTGCCCGGAGCCCTGACATCCAGACGCCTGGCGACTGCTCCTTCCCACTGGGGCCGCTTTCGAGCGATCGCGCGATCGTATCGAGAGGATAGCCGGGCGGGTCCGGCATGGATGGGGCGGCCTCGGCTACCGCCGGGTCCGGCAGCTCGAGTGTGACGCCCGTAATCACGGCCCGGGCGGTGCGTGCCTCGTCGAGCAGGGATGCGAGACGATCCCGCTGGCCCAGCGTGGCCGCGACGCGGCCGAGCCTTCGAGCCAGCGCCGCCACCACGAGATCCTCCGCCGTGTCGCGCGCGACCAGGCTGACGGCGTGGACCGCCCGGCGCTGGCCGATTCGATCGATCCGGCCGATCCGCTGCTCGAGGCGCGCCGGGTTCCACGGCAGCTCGTAGTTGACGAGCAGGCGGCAGCGCTGTTGAAGATTGAGGCCCTCCGCAGCCGCATCGGTGGCAAGCAGCACCCCGCCTTCGTCGTTGAACCAGCGCTGAACGGCGGCGCGCTCGCCGGGCGACAGTCCGCCGTGTAGATGACGCGCGTGGGGGATCGCCTCGGCGAGCCGGCGCAGCGTGTCGCGGTACTCGGTGAACACGATGACAGGTTCGGCGCCCAGCCGCGCCAGCAGCCGGCCAAGCCAGCGCGCCTTGGAATCGGCGGCGGCGGCGCGCCGCGCGGCTTCGACGAGTGTCGAAAGCCAGCGTCCTTCCCGGGAGGTATCTGCCAGGCCGGGCGCCGCCAGGGCCGCCTCGGGCAGCGTATCGTCTGCGTCGAGCTCGTCGTCGAAAAGCGTCAGTTGACGAGGCGGCGAGGAAACGCCCTGCAGGAGTTCCTGCCGTCGCACCAGCGAGCGCAGCGCCGCCACCGGCGACGACAGAGCCCGTTTGCGCAGGACTGTCATTGCCAGGCGCGCTCCGTCGGCGTCTGTCGCTGCTTCGCGCCATACCTCGCGCGAGTAGCGCTCGAGCAGCCGCTGCAGGCGGAACTCCGCGTGCCCGACTCGCACGGTGACGAAACGGTGCCGCCGCCGACTCCCGTCGCCGACGTCGTCCCGCGACCGGCGAAACATCAGGGGCTCGCCGCCGGCACCGCACGAGCCGAGTGACAGCATCGACGTGAAGGCGTTCCGATCGCCCGAATACGGCGTGGCGGTGATGATGACCACGCACCGGGCGACGTCGGCGACCTGCGCGACCACGGCATGGCGATCGGTCGGCGCCGTGGCCGCGTGGGCCTCGTCGACGACCAGCAGGTCCCAGGTGACCTGGACCAGCGAGTGCGCGACGTCGGCGCGCTTCAGGAAATCGACCGAGCCGAGATAGATGCCGGGTGCGGCCCAGGGGCTGACGTCCGCAGGGCGATCCGCGACAGCGGCCCGCAGCCACGCGGCGTCGACCCGCGCCACCTCGAGCGCGAAGAGTCGGCGCAGCTCCACGACCCACTGCTCGCGCAGCCCCGCCGGCACCGCCACCAGGGCACGCGCCGCGGGTTCCCGCGCCAGGAGATCGGCCGCGATCCAGCCAGCCTGCACGGTCTTGCCCAGACCGACTTCGTCAGCCAGCAGCACGCGCGACGCGCCCGACGCCACCGCGACGACTGGCGCGAGCTGAAAGGGAATGACTTCGCCATGAAAGCTGCCGCGCGGAGAACGTGGGTCGATCTTTCTCGCCAGGGTCCCCGCGACCCGCCGTGCCCAGGCCCGCAGTGACAGCACTCGCAGAGCGCGGCCGTCCACTTGCGGCGCCGGCCGATCGCACGGCCACAGGAGCACACGCGTGCCGCCATCGGCGGCCTGAAGGTGCAGCTCACGGCAATCGAGGTGATCGACCGAGCGCTGCAGATGCCAGAGGGTGTCGCGGACCGTGACGCGCCGCCCTGCCGCGACGCCAGGTGGCAGCGGCGGCAGCAGTGGCGGCAAGGCTGGATCGCGATTCTTTCGATGGTCGAAGGGATTCCCAGGCATTCCGGCGCGCACGGCTCGGCGCGCGCCGGGTCGGGGCAATCAACGTGCCGGACTGGTCTGATCCGAGGGGCGTCGCCCGTCGGACTCGCATGCAGCCGCTCTTGCTCGCCGGTCGCGCGGGTTGCTGGCGGCGCTCACTCGCGATCGCGTGAGACGGCCGCTAGTTCCCGCTCAAGCGCACGCGACGGATTCGGCAGCCCTCGGCATAGCCGACGGCGGCGATGTGGAACGGAATCGACAGCGACGCGAGGACCTCGCGGAGTTCGGAATCCGTGTCGGTGACGCGCGGCCGCGGATGGCCGTCTTCGTACCACCACTCCCGCGCGTGCCGCTGGACCAACGGGAGCCGCGCCTTCGGTGCGACCGGAGGCAGCACGACCGATGGCTCCGGGGCCATCATGAGCGGCTCCGGCGCCAGGGCCGGCGGCTCCGGTTCCACCGCCAGGACGACTGGCTCCGACACCGGCTCCGGCGCCGGTGTTGGTTCAGGCGCGACGAACGCCCGCCGCAAGTCGGCGAGGCCATCGGCGGCATCCGCGGTCTCGCTCTCGGTGAATGCGTCGATGCCTGGGGCGTCGCTCGAGACGAGATTGCCCTGGGCGAATTCCTCCGCGACTGATTCTGCCGCTACGAACTCGGTCGCAGCGGGTTGCGCGGCGATTGCTTCGTACGCCATCGGTGCGGCGTCGGCGAAGCCGGTCGCGATCGGTTCAACGGCGGGTGGTTCCGTGGCCGCGTCGCCTTGGGAGGCGGATGCGTGCGCAGTCTCGGAGGTGCGCGCTTCAGCGGTGCCGCCCGACGGACGCCATTCAAACGGCGATTCCCACGACGAGACCGGCGCCGCCGCTTCGGTCTCGGCGGGTTGCGTGCCGGCATTCGCGGCGGCCTGCGCGGCGGCCGCCACGGCACGCGGCGAGGCCGCGGTCACGCCCAGGGCCGCCGCCTCGCGGATTTCACGTTTCTTCTCGGCCGCGTGATGCAGGTAGGTCCGGATTTCCTCGGCGAAGAGATCCGGATCGCAGCCGGCAGGCGCCGTGCCTGCTGTCTTGCGACGGCGGAACGCCGAGAGCAGCCCGCGCGCCGGCTTGTCGTCGTCGGATCCGATCGACGACGCGAGCTGCGGGATGGTGTGCGTCTGCAGGTGGGCGACGTGTTCGAGCGTGCGCAGGTGCGCGATCAGCTCGTCCTCGTCGCGCGGCGACAGCAGCGCCGAGAGGAGGAGCACGTCGGGCACCATCGTCCGCATGGCGTCGAGCGCCGAGTCGCGCGAGTCGACGACCGCGACGTCGGCGACCACCTTCTCGCGCACGATGCGCTTGACGATGGCGGCCTGCCGGGAATCGGGCTCGATGACGAGAACGAGGGGTGCCATCAGCTCTTGAACATGAACAGCGTCAGCACGGTGCCGACGGTGGCGAAGACCAGCAGCGGCGCCTGATCGAGGCTGTGGTCGCGGGCCGCCGACCACAGCGCGCCGCTGATGTCGCCGAGACGGCCATGCCAGGAGGACACGTCGCCGGCGCGCACCAGGTCTGCCATCTGCGCTTCGACGCGCGGATCGACGGAGACGAGGGCAAAGAGTATCGCCCCGAAGACGGCGGCCGAAATCAGTCCGTCGCGAAGTCCCAGTTTCGTGGTCATGGCTAAGTTCCCAGGATTCGTAGCATCGGTCTTAATCGCAAGGCGCGTGCCGTGCGGTGATGTGCCTGATTTCCCCGTGCATTCACGGTGCTGCGCGCGGCGGCCCGCCGGGGCACGCCAGAACCGTGTCGGCTGTTACGAAAAGGGGGGGAAGCGCGGCGTTCGACGCCGCCTCCCCGCCGCGGTGGCGGCGGCCGCCGCCGTCGCCGCAAGTGCTGCCACGTGCGGCCAGTTATCCGCGATTGGCAGGTAGCGCGAGTCCTTCGTGGCATACGAGTTGCCATTGAGGCCAGTGCGACGCGGCGTGCTGCCGCGTAATTCGAAAAACGCGGCAACACCGCACAACGCACCGCCTGCGAGCGGTGCCAACACCCTGACGAAGGGGAGGATGACCATGCAGCTCGTGAACACCGTCAAGTCGTTCGTTCGCAACGAAGAGGGCCAGGACCTGCTCGAGTACGCGTTGCTCGTGGCGTTGATTGCGCTCGTCGCGATCGCCGCCGTCGGCGCCGCCGGCGGAAGCGTGTCGACGATCTTCAACAACATCGCCACCAAGCTGAACGGAACCGGGTCGTAGTCGTCTGAACGGCTCCTGCGGGATCGGAGGCGTATCCCTCCGATCCCGCCACGTCTCAATCGCCACGAGGAGCATGCCGATGCCGTCACCACGCGCCGTTGAAGAACTGCTGCGGATCGCCAATCGCAGCTCGCTGAAATCCGATGAAGGGCAGGACCTGCTCGAGTACGGCCTGCTCGTCGCCCTGATCGCGCTCGTCGCGGTCGGCGCGGTCGCTACCGTCGGTCAAACGATTTATACGGTGTTCTGGAAGAGCATCGAGGCGGCATTCTGACAATGCTGCCGATGGCCGCCATCGCAATCGGAGTCGCCGCCGCCGTCGTCATCGACGTGCGGACGCGCCGGATTCCCAACTGGCTCACCGGCGCGCTCGCCGGAGCGGGATTCGGCATCGCGTTCGGCGGCGGCGCCGTCACGCCGATGCAGGCGGCTCTTGGTCTGCTGGTCGGCCTGGCGGTGATGCTGCCGATGCACGTCCTCGGCGCCACCGGCCCCGGCGACGTGAAGCTGGTGGCCGCGATTGGATCGCTGGTCGGTCCCGCGAGGGGACTGCGTGTCGGGCTGTATACGGCGGTCGCCGGCGGTGCGATTGCCCTGATCGTGGCGGCGCGACGGGGTCTGCTCGTCGACACCTTTATGGGCGCCAGCCAGCTCGTAACCGCGCCCGCCGGCGCTCGGGAGATCGTCACCGCGCCGTCGCGCGGAAACCAGTTCGCCTACGCGCCGGCTGTTGCCGTGGGCACGTTCGTGGCTCTGGTCGTCGGTTGAATCAGCGGGAGACATCATGCGTAACCGAGTCTTTGCCGTTCTTGCGATCGCCATCCTCGCCGGAGGCGGCCTCGCGTACGGCACCTACAATGTGATCAACGGCCAGCCGGTGAAGTCCGCCGGCCCGGCGCCGACGCAGCCGGTCATCGTCGCCGCCTCGGACGTGCCCCTCGGGGCCGAGCTGAAGGCCGACGACGTCAAGATCGTCAATTTCCCCAAGGGACAGGCGCCCGAGGGGGCATACGAACGCGCCTCCGACGTGGTCGGCCGCGGCGTGATCGTGCCGCTCGTCCGGAATGAGATCGTCATCCCGGCCAAGCTCGCGTCCAAGGAAGCGGGCGTCGGCCTGCCGCCGGTGATCCCCGATGGCATGCGGGCGGTGTCGGTCCGCGTCAACGAGGTGATCGGCGTCGCCGGCTACGTGCTGCCCGGCACCCGCGTCGACGTCCTCGCGACCGCCAGCCCCACCGACGTGCACCAGGACACCATCACCAAGGTGATTCTCGCCAACGTGCAGGTGGTGACCGCGGGCACGCGCATGGAGCAGGACCAGGAGAAGGGCAAGCCCATACAGGTGACGGTGGTGACGCTGCTGGTCTTCCCGGATCAGGCCGAACGGCTCGCGCTCGCCAGCACCGAGGGGAAGATTCAGCTCGCGCTGCGCAACCCGCTCGACAAGAGCGCGCCGGACACGCCTGGCATCCGCCCGGCAACCCTGATGGGCGTCGTCAAGGCCGCCGTACCGTCGCGGACAGTGGCCGCGAACCACAAGTCCGGCAACCCCATGCCGGTGACCACGGCGACCCTGCCGGCGGCGCCGGCTCCGACCGTTGAAGTGATTCGCGGCGACAAGCGCACCGCGGAAGTGATCAAGTAGCCGGGACCAGCGGTCCCGTGCAGGAGGAAACCATGGAAGCGGTTCGACGGACGGCGGCGCGCGTGACGGCGCTGGCCCTGTACATCATCGTCATTCTGGTGGCAACGCCGCAGGCGCAGCAGCCGGTGGCGTTCAGCGGATCGCCGAACGGGATCGTCGCTGGCCCGCCGGCCCTCGCCAGCGACCCGACCGCGATCGATCTGCTGGTCGGACGCTCCACGATCCTGAACGTCGGCTCGCCGATCGCCAGGGTGTCGCTGACCGTCGCGGACGTCGCCGACGCGCTGGTGACCTCGCCGCAGCAGCTGCTGATCCACGGCAAGACGCCCGGCACGATCTCGCTCTTCGTCTGGGACCGCTCCGGCGGCATCAAGACCTACGAGGTCAACGTCCGCCGCGATCTGAAGCAGCTCGTCGAGCAGATGACCAACCTCTTCCCGGGTGAGCCGATCACCGTCGCCGGGAGTGGCAAGGACGTCGTGCTGTCGGGCACCGTCACCAGCAAGTACGTCATCGACAAGGCTGCCGACGTCGCGTCCGGCTACGTCGAAAAGAAGGAGAACGTCGTCAACCTGCTGAAGCAGCAGGAGGGCATCGCCTCCAATCAGGTGATGCTGCGCGTCCGCTTCGCCGAAGTCAGCCGCAGCGCCCTGCAGGAGATCGGCGTCAACCTGTTCACCGGGCCCACCGGCTACAAGGACGTCATCGCGCGCACGACCACGCAGCAGTTCTCCGCGCCGGGCCTCAACGACCTGACGCGCACCGCCGATACGAACAACACCCTGACCGGCGCCAGCGGCTCGCTGTCGCTGAGCGACCTCCTCAACGTCTTCGTGTTCTCCAACAAGTACAACGTCGGCCTGGTCGTCCGCGCGCTGCAGGAACACGGCGTGTTCCAGAGCCTGGCGGAGCCGAACCTGATTTCGAGCAACGGCAAGGAAGCGAGCTTCCTGGCGGGCGGCGAGTATCCGTATCCGATCGTCCAGCCCGGCAGCGGCGGCAACGCGGTGACGATTCAGTTCAAGGAGTACGGCGTCCGGCTCACCTTCACGCCGACCGTGCTCAACGGCGACCTGATCAGCCTCAAGGTCAAGCCGGAGGTCAGCTCGCTCGACTTCGGGAACGGTCTGACGCTGAGCGGCTTCCGGGTGCCGGCGCTCTCCACGCGCCGCACCGAGACCGAGCTCGAGCTGCAGGACGGCCAGACCTTCGCCATCGCCGGCCTGATGAACAACAACGTCTCGTCGACGATGTCGAAGATTCCGGGCATCGGCGACATTCCGATTCTCGGCTACCTGTTCAAGAGCCGCGCCTACCAGAAGCAGCAGACCGAGCTCGTCGTGATGATCACGCCGACGATCGTGCGCCGCGGTTCGACGGGCGTCTCGGAAGGCCTGCCGAACCTGGTCGAGCCGTTCATCAATGCGCCGTCGAAGCCGATGCCGCCGCCGCCGCCCTACACCGGCTCGCCGCGCTATCCGACGACGCAGCAGCCGAGCAAGCCCGGCGGCGCCCCGCATGGCGAGCCGACGGCGTCGTCGCAGGCGCAGGCGCAGACCCTGCCGGCCCCGCCGCCGCCGCCCGCAGTCGCGGCCGCCCCGCAGGGTGCCGCCGCGCTGCCGACAGCCGCGCCCGTCGCGGCCGCGCAGACACCGCCCGACCCGCCGGCGCCGCTGACGAAGCAGGACCGCGAGAAGGTCAAGCACGAGGAGGCGGCCGCCCGCAAGGCTGCCGAAGTACAGAAAGCGGCCGACAAGAAGGTTGCGCAGCAGAAGGCCGCCGACGACAAGAAAGCCGCGGCGGACAAGGTGGCGGCCGACAAGAAGGCCGCCGCCGACAAGGCGGACGCCGACAAGAAGACGGCGCAGGACAAGACCGACGCCGACAAGAAGGCGGCCGCCGAGGTCAAGAAGCAGGAGAAGGCCGTCGCCGATGCGGCGGTGCGGCTGCGTGACGCCCAGACGGCCTACGAGAAGACCAAGGGCCAGAACCAGAACGACAAGTAAACGACGGGACGGCCGCTGATGAATCGACGACTGATCGCGCGGTTGCGGGAGGCCCGGGGCGCCACGCTGGTGGAAGCGGCGATCGTGACGCCGCTTCTGCTGCTGTTGACGTTCTCGGTCGTCGATTTCGGATCGATGTTCTACGTCTATCTTGCGCTCGAGAACGGCGTCAGCCAGGCGACGCGCGACGTCGTCACTGGCGCCACCGTCGGGTCGCTCTCGCGCGAGGACTCGATCCGGTCCGACATGCGCAGCGAGACGCCGACCCTGACGATCCCCGATTCGGCCTTCACGTTCTCGCACATGGCGGTCGGCGGCACCTCGTTCGTCGGCGGCGCCGGCGGTCCGGGCGACATCGAACGGGTCACGGTCGACTACGACTGGCAGATCCTGACGCCGCTGATGCGGCCCTTCTTCGCCAACGGCACGATCCACTTCACTGTGCAGTCGACGATGAAGAACGAGAGCAAATTCCAATGACTCGCATGAACGGACCGCGGCGCGAAGCCGGCCAGGCCATGGTCGAGATGGCGGTGATCCTGCCGCTGCTGGTGATCGTCGTGCTCGGGGTCGTCGAAGTCAGCTACGCACTCCTCGATCAGCACGTGGTCACCAAGCTGACGCGCGAGGGTTCGAACCTCATCTCGCGCGACGTGTCGCTCGGCGCCGCGGCGAGCGCCCTGAAAGCGATGAGCAGCCGGCCGGTCGACTTCGACACGCACTCGAAGGTGATCTTCTCGGTCGTGCGCAGGGGCGCGACGACCGGCACCAGCAACTTCGACAAGGACATTCTCTACGAGCGCTACGAGTACGGCGCTCTCAGCGCGACCAGCGTGCTGCAGACCAGGGGTTCGACGACGTTCGGCGCGCCCGACTACCAGGCGACCAACCCCGATTCGGACACCAACCTGCAGCTGACCGGCCTGCCCAGCGGGCTCACCGTCGGCACCGGCTCGATGGTCTATATCACCGAAGTCTTCACGAAACACGACCTGATCACTCCCTTCGATCGCTTCGGAGTGACAGTGCCGAACGTGCTGTATTCGATCGCCTATTTTTGACGAGGACTCTCATGCCTGCTTTTCGACAGAGACTCGCCGACGAGCGCGGCTACGCGCTGATCTACCTTTCGATCACGCTCGTCGTCCTGCTCATCTTCACCGGCCTGGCGGTCGACACGGGGCGCTCGTACGTCGTCAAGGCGCAGTTGACCAAGGCGGTCGACGGCGCGGCGCTGGCGGCGGCGCGGGCCCTCAACAGCGGCGATCCTAGGGGCGAGGCCGTGCGCATCTTCACGGCGAACTTCCCGCCGGGATATTTCGGCACCCTGACCACGTCGGATCCGACCGCGGCGGCCGGGTTCTTCGGCACGTCGGTCGATCCGGCGACCGGCGTCAACACAGTGACCGTCTCCGCGACGGCGACGCTGCCGACCACCTTCATGCAGCTCGCCAACTACAACCAGGTGCAGGTCAACGCCGTCGGACAGGCGACGCGCCGCATGGTCGACATGTCGATCGTCCTCGACGTGTCGAGCTCGATCGGCTCGCAGTGGGGCGCGGTTCGCGATTCGGTTCGCGCCTTCGTCGACGCCTTCGACCCGAAGAACGACCGCGTCGCGCTGCTCACCTTCGGCAATGGCGCCACGGTGATCGACGCGATGTCCTCCTCGCGCGGCTTCAACAAGTCGAAGGTCGAGGCCGACGTGCCCGGCACGCTGCCCGGCGGCAGCACGAACATGGTCGAAGGGCTCTACCGCGGCTGGGACGAGCTGCGCTCGGTGCCGAGCGGCCAGCAGTCGGGACTGCGGGTCATCGTGCTCTTCACCGACGGTGCGTCGAACAGCGTGCCCGGCAACTACGACGCCGCGCCCGGACTTGGCCGCGCGCTCCGCACGTTCGACTTCCCGAAGACGTCTCCTGATCCCGACGGCCAGACCTGGGACAACCCGCAGATCACCGGCCTCTACGACACCGCGACCGGCACCGCGAGCCCGTCGGTTGGGATCACCGTGGCGAACTGGAACAACAAGTGCCTGACGGCGTCGGACTTCAACAACGTGAACTGCGCGTCGACGGCACAGTACCTGCCGTTGACCAGCTATCAGGCCAACCATCGCAGCTCCGGGATTCCGACGTCGTTCCCGCTGATCTCGAACACCCTGACGGTGGACGGCGGCGCGCAGGCGGCGGCGAGGCCGCTGCGCGACCAGAACGGCGTGACCCACCGCTTCCCGGCCGAGGTGTGGAACATCAACAACGCGGCGCGCAACCTCGTCGAGATCGTCTCCGACGCCGCGCGCAACGACAACGGCGACTACAAGATCCGCATCTACACGATCGGCATGGGTGAGCTGGTCCGCTACAACCTCGGCACGCGGAAGGAGATGTCGGAGGACATCCTCAAGCGGATGGCCAACGACGCGACCTCGATCGACTTCAACTCGGGCCAGCTGGAAGGAAAGTACTACTACGCCAAGACCGCGGCGGACGTCGGTCCCGCGTTCCAGCAGCTGCAGAATCAGATCATCCGCTTGAGCAAATAGCAATGGCCCAACTCACCGCGCAGATTGTCAGCTTCGACGACGGATTCAAACGGCGTATCGCAGCGCTGCTGCGCACGTCCGGCGTCCCGGTCGGCATCGTCGAGGGGCGCGCCCCGGAGGGCGCCGGCCCGGAGCTGGTCGTCGTCGACATCCGAGCCGACGCTTCCTCGGGCCTCGCGGCGATCGAACGCCTGCGCGCCGCCGCCGCCGGGCTCGCGATCTTCGCGGTTGCCGGCGCGGCGGAACCGGAGCTCATCCTGCAGGCGATGCGCGCCGGCGCCAACGAGTTCTTCCCCTGGAGCGCGATCGACGGGGCCAGCGGCACGGCCGCCTCGGAGGAGCCGTTCCACGGCGCGGTGCGCCGGTCGGCGGCGCGCCGCGAGGCGGCCACCGCGCACACCAAGCCGCCGAGCGTCACGCATTCGTTCCTCGGCGCGAAGGGAGGCGCCGGCACGACCACGGTGGCGGTCAACTGCGGCGTCGAACTGGCCCGGCTGACCAAGCGTCCGACCGTCGTCGTCGACTTCAAGACGTGCCTCGGCGAAGTGGCGCTCTTCCTGGGCGTCCGGCCGCGGTTCACCGTGCTCGACGCGATCGAGAACCTGCACCGTCTCGACAAGGACTTTCTCAAGGAGCTCGTCGCCCGGCACAAGTCCGGGCTCGACATCCTGGCCGGCTCCGAGCAGTTCGATCGTCCCAACTCGCAGGACGCCGGCGCCGTCGAGGAGCTGCTCCGCGTCCTGACCCGGACCTACGACTACGTGGTGATCGACGCCGGCAACGTGATCACCGCCTGCGTCGCGGCGGCGCTCTACGCCAGCGACTCGATCTTCCTGGTCACCAATCCCGACGTGCCGTCGATCCGCAACGCGCAGCGGCTGGTCGAGCGGGTGCGTCAGCTCGGCGCCGGCAGCGAGCGGATCAAGGTGCTGCTCAACCGCATCTCGGAACAGCATCTGATCGCGCCCAAGCAGATCGAGACGGCGCTCGGCTACGGGATCCACCACTCGTTCACGAGTGACTATCGCACGGTGTCGACCGCCCTCAACTCGGGGGTGCCGCTGGCGATGACCAACCACAGCGAGCTGGCGGCGCAGTTCGACAGCTTCACCCGGCAGCTGGTCGGCCTCGCCGAGGAAGCGAAGCCGGAGCCGGAAAAACGGCGCGTCTTCCTCGGCATGTTCTGACCGGGAACCGCGATTCGATTAACGAGGACGCAGAGAACCGACCAGGGATCACGACGATGACGACTGCCACCGCCACAACCACCGCGCCACGCCCCGGCTATGCCGAGCTGAAGGCGAACGTCCACCGCAAACTGCTCAACCGCCTCAATCTCGAGGCGCTCGCGTCGGCCGACCGGGCGCGCGCGGAAGCAGAGATCCGCACGCTGCTCTTCGAGCTGATCGGCGAGGAGGGGATCCCGCTGTCGATGACCGAGCGCGAAGCGTTCTTCGCCGACGTCATCGACGAGGTGTTCGGTCTCGGGCCGCTCGAGCCGCTGCTGCGCGATCCGGGGGTCAGCGACATCCTGGTCAACACCTACCGGCATGTCTACGTCGAGCGCAGCGGCAAGCTGGAAAAGCTGCCGACCGCGTTCCAGGACGACAAGCACCTGATGCGGGTGATCGATCGCATCGTCAGCGGCGTCGGCCGCCGCGTCGACGACAGCTCGCCGATGGTCGACGCGCGGCTGGCGGACGGCTCGCGCGTCAACGCGATCATCCCGCCGCTCGCGGTCGACGGCCCGCTGCTCTCGATCCGCCGATTTCCCGCCGAGCGGCTCAAGGCGCAGGACCTGGTCAACATCCGCTCGATGACCCGGCCGATGCTGGAGTTCCTCGAGCACTGCGTGCGGGCCCGCCTCAACATGCTGATCAGCGGCGGCACCGGCGCCGGCAAGACGACGCTGCTCAACGTGCTCTCGGCGTTCATCTCCGAGCGCGAACGCATCGTCACGATCGAGGACGCGGCGGAATTGCAGCTGCACCAGGAGCACGTGGCGAGGCTCGAGACGCGCCCGCCCAACGTCGAAGGCAAGGGCGCGATCAAGCAGCGGCAGCTGCTGGTCAACGCCCTGCGTATGCGCCCCGACCGTATCGTCGTCGGCGAGACGCGCGGCGAGGAAGCGCTCGACATGCTGCAGGCGATGAACACCGGCCACGACGGATCGCTGACCACCGTCCACGCCAACACGCCGCGCGACGCACTGTCGAGAATCGAGACGATGATCGCGATGGGAGCCACCAATCTGCCCGAGCGCGCGATGCGCCAGCAGATCGCTTCGGCGATTCAGATCGTCGTCCAGCAGTCGCGCCTGAGCGACGGCACCCGCAAAGTGACGAGCATCTCCGAGATCACCGGCATGGAAGGAGACGTCATCACCATGCAGGAGATCTTCCTGTTCGAGAAGCTCGGCGTGTCGCAGGAAGGGAAGGTCATCGGCCGCTTCCGCGCGACCGGCGTACGGCCGAAGGCGTGCGAACGCCTGAAGGCTTCGGGAATCCATCTGCCCCCCGACATGTTCGAGGGCGTGACCGAGGTGCGGTGATGTCGCCGGCATTCATCCTGGTCGTCTCCGTGTTCGTGATCGGCACCGGCCTGACCCTGGGCGTGTGCCTGGCGATCGGCCGGCTGCCCGGCTATCTGGCGCAGCGACGGCTGCTGTCGCGGCTGGGCGAGATCAGCCGGCCCGACCTGCCCCAGAGCGACGACGACGGCGGCGAGCTGGTCAAGGAGCGGATCGCGGGTCCGCTGCCGATGCTCGACCGCTTCGCCGGCGGCACCGCGCGCGGCTCGACGGTGGCGCGCTGGGTGGAGCAGACGGGCGTGAAGATCACGATCAGTGGCCTGCTGCTGATGTCGCTCGTTGCCGCCCTGGTCTGCGGCTTCCTCGCCGCGACCCTGTCGCGGATGCCGATCGGCTGGCTGATCGGCGGCGTCATCGGCTTCTGGCTGCCGTTCGCCTTCCTCAAGATGAAGCGGACGCGGCGGCTGCGGCAGTTCGAGGAGAATTTCCCCGACGCGCTCGACCTCGTGTCGCGCGCGCTCAAGGCGGGACATGCTTTCGCCACCGGCCTGAAGATGGTGGCCGACGAAGTGCCGGAGCCGGTCGGACCGGAGTTCCGCAAGACGTTCGACGAACAGAACTTCGGCTTGCCGCTGAAGGACGCGCTGGCCAACCTGACCGAGCGCGTGCCGGTGCTCGACGTGCGCTTCTTCTCGACGGCCGTCCTCATTCAGCGCGAGACCGGCGGCAATCTCTCGGAGATTCTCGAGAACCTCTCGCACGTCGTCCGCGAGCGATTCAAGATCCTGCGTCAGGTGCGCGTGTATACCGCGCACGGACGCCTGACCGGCTATGTGCTGCTGGCGCTGCCGGCGTTCCTGGCGGTCGCGCTGATGTTCATCAACCCCGAGCACATGCAGCTGCTCTTCCGCGAGAAGATCGGGCACATGCTGCTGATGGCGGCGGTGGTGATGCAGACGGTCGGTTATTTCTGGATCAAACAGGTCGTCAAGATCGAGGTGTAGCGTGTCCATGCTGCTGCCATTGCTGGCCTTCGTATTCGGGAGCGCGCTGGTCGCCGCAGCCGCCATCGCCTTCATGCCGGGGCGCGCCGCGGCGATCGATCGGCGCGTCGAGGAGCTGGCGTTCGGGCGCGAGCCGGATTCGGACGATCAGCCGCGGATGCAGTCGGTCGTGGCGATGCTCAAGCGGATCGGCGAGCGCGTGCCGAAGTCGCCCCGCGAGCTCGGCAACCTGCGCCTGCGGCTGGTGCAGGCCGGCTACCGTCGCGACGAGGCGCTGACCATCTTCTTCGGCATCCGCGTCGCCTTCGCGCTGGGCATGTTCGTGCTGTTCTCGACCAACCTGATCACCAAGCCCAACATGATCGTCGCGCTGGGCGGGCTCGGGATGGGTTACATCCTGCCGGGCATGCTGCTGGCGCGCATGGCCAAGCGCCGGGCGCACCGTATCCGGCTGTCGCTCGCCGACATGCTCGATCTGCTGGTGGTCAGCGTCGAGGCCGGTCTCGGCCTCGATCAGGCGCTGTCGCGGGTCGGCACCGAGCTGGCGTTCGCGTACCCCGAGCTGGCGGACGAGCTGCGGCTGATCAACCTGGAGCTCCGAGCCGGCAAGGCGCGCAGCGAGGCGCTGCGCAATCTGGCCGATCGCACCGGCGTCGACGACCTGAGCTCGATCGTCACGATGCTGGTCCAGACCGACAAGTTCGGCACCAGCATCGCGCAGTCGCTGCGGGTGGCCTCCGAGACGTTGCGCACCAAGCGCCGGCAGCGCGCCGAGGAGGCCGCGGCCAAGACGGGCGTCAAGATGGTGTTCCCGCTCGTCCTGTGCATCTTCCCGGCGATCTGGGTGGTGACGATCGGGCCGGCGGCGATCCGCTTCATCACCGTGCTCTTCCCCCTCGTGGAGAATTCCAAATGAGTCGGCTCGTCGCCCGTAATGCCAGCATCGGTACCGTCATCGCCGACAAGGTCGGCGTGGCCGCCTCGCGTACCGCCCGCGCCGTCGGCCTGCTCGCGCGGAGCGGCCTCGAGCCCGGCGAGGCGTTGTGGATCGTGCCGAGCCGCGGCGTCCACACCTGGGGCATGCGCTTCTCCATCGACGTGCTGGCGCTCGACGAAGGCGGCACGGTCATCGACGCGGTGTCGAACCTGCGGCCGTGGCGGATGCGCCTGCCGCGCGCCGGCACCGCCGGCGTGCTGGAGCTGCCGGCCGGTACGCTCGCTGCGTCGCGCACCGGCCTCGGGCACCGAATCATCCTGGAATTTGGACGCGCAGAGGAGGCGAGATGAGCGCCGGTGCCGCCGTAGCCCTGCTCGAGGCCGAGGCCGTTCCGGCCCTGCCGGCCACGCCGCTGCCGTCAGCGCCGCCGCAGTCGATCGCGGAGACCGGCCTGCATCCGGACACCCTCGCGCAGCTGATGCTGAAGACCCTGGTGGCCGGCGAATCGAGCGGCACCCACCTGGCCGAGCAGATGCGGCTGCCGTACTCGGTGCTCGACGCGCTGATCCAGCACTCCCGGGTCGAGAAGCTCGTCGAAGTGCGCGGCGCGAACGGCGCCGGTACCGCCGGCTACCGCTACGCGCTCACCGACCTCGGGCGCGACCGCGCCAACCAGTTCCTCGACATGAACCGCTACGTCGGTCCGGCGCCGGTGCCGCTCGCGCAGTACAACGCCTACGTGCGCGCCTGCATGGCGGGGCGGCCGACGGTCGATCGCGCGCGACTGTCCCGCGGCTTCGACCAGCTCGTTGTCAACGACGGGATGTACGACCTGCTCGGCCCCGCGGTCAATTCGGGCAAGTCGCTCTTCCTCTATGGTGCCCCCGGCAACGGCAAGACCGTGGTCGCCGAGGGGATCGGGCGGGCGCTCGGCTCCGACATGCACGTGCCGCACGCGATCGACATCGACGGCCAGACCATCACCGTGTTCGATCCGGTCAACCACGTTCCGGCGATGCCGATCGGCGCCTCGACGAGCGTGGTCACCGCGGCGGTGCTCGACCGGCGCTGGGAGACGATCCGCCGTCCGGTGGTGGTGGTCGGCGGTGAGCTGACGCTCGAGATGCTCGATCTGACGTTCAATCCGATCGCCGGCTTCTACGAGGCGCCGATCCAGATGAAGGCGAACGGCGGCGTGTTCGTCGTCGACGACTTCGGCCGCCAGCGGATTCCGCCCCGTGATCTGCTCAACCGCTGGATCGTTCCGCTCGAGAGCCGCGTCGACTACCTGACGCTGCACACCGGCCGCAAGTTCGAGCTGCCGTTCAACGTGTTCGTGATCTTCGCGACCAACCTGCGGCCGCAGTCGCTCGCCGACGAGGCGTTCCTGCGCCGCATCCCGTACAAGATCCGCGCCAAGAACCCGACCGTCGAGGAATTCGGGCGGATCTGGGAGCTCAACTGCCGCCGGCGCGGCCTCGCCTACGATCCCGAAGTCATCGAGTATCTCCAGGCCCGCTATTACCGGCCGCGCAAGCTCGAGATGCGCGCCTGCCACCCGCGCGACCTGATCGAGCAGGTGGTCGACATGTGCCGCTACAGCGGCAGCGCCACGGAGATCTCCAACCAGCTGCTGGACCGCGCCTGCGGCAGTTACTTCCTCGAGGAATCGGAGTCGCAGGGGAACGAGGTGTGAGCACCGCGGTCGCGGGCGCGCGGCTCGAGCCGGCCGGCCTGCGCTGGCATCGCCAGCCGGTCCGCCGCAATCTGGGCGAGCTGACGTCGAAGATCGTCATCATCACGCTGTTCTCGTCGATGGCGACGCGGCTCGCGCAGGATGCGGCGCGGACCGGGCACGTCACTGGCCTCCTGCTGCTCGCCAGCGAAGCGCTGGTGGTGGCGCTGACCCTCTTCCGTCGAATCCCCGCCACCGTCGATCGCACCTGGCGCGCGCGCGTGCTCACCGGGCTCGCCACGTTCGGGCCGCCGCTCGTCCGCCCGATGTCGATCGCCGGCTCGTCCGAGACGCTGACCATCTGCATCACCGCGGTCGGCCTGATGATCGTGGTGATGGGCAAGCTGTCGCTCGGACGCAGCTTCGGGCTGATGCCGGCGAACCGCGGCGTCGTCTGCAGCGGCCTCTACCGCTTCATCCGGCATCCCATCTACCTGGGATATCTCATCACGCACATCGGCTTCGTCGTTGCGAATCCGGCCGACTGGAACCTGGTCCTGCTCGGCCTCGCCGACGTCGCGCTGATGATGCGCGCCTGCCGCGAAGAGCTGACGCTCGCGGCCGATCCCGCCTATCGCGACTACATGCAGCGCGTCCGCTGGCGCATCGTGCCCGGGCTCTTCTGACGCGGAGACGGGCGGTTGCCAACCCCTCCGCCGCGGCGCCGCTAGCTGACCAAGTGCACGACGGTCGCGCCGAGGTGCGATTCCGGCGCGTCGTCAAACGCGGCGACGAGCGGGTGCCGCTCGAGCGCCGCCTGGACGATGCCGCGCTGGACGCCGCGGCCGCGGCCGTGAATCAGGCGGACGTGGCGCAGTCCCGCGCCGTGGGCCGCGCGGACGTATTCGTCGACCACGGAGCGGATGTCGTGAGGGGCGAAGGCGTGGAGGTCGAGAACGTCTTCGATCGGAACGTGATGCGCCCGCTCCCTGCCCGCTCCGTGCCCGCTACCTTCCACCTTCTGCCTTCTGATACACGGCCGTGACCGTCGTGCTGATCCCGCCCCGCGCCGTGAAGTCGCCGACGATCGTCATGCGGCGGGGGGCGCAGGCGGCGACGAGGTCGTCGAGAATCTGATTGGTCACCGCTTCGTAGAAGATCCCCTTGTCGCGGAACGCCAGGAAGTAGTACTTCAGCGCCTTCAGCTCGAGGCAGCGCTCGTCTGGGACGTAGGTGATGCGGATCTCGCCGAAGTCCGGCAGTCCTGTCTTCGGGCAGACGGAGGTGAACTCGGGGTTCCGGATCAGGATCTCGTAATCGCGGCCGGGCTGCGGGTTCGGGAAGGTCTCGAGCGACATGAAAAAAGTGTAGCATTCAGGAGGGTTTTGATAGGATACGAGGCTGTTTTTGTCCGCTGGCCTGCGACGCGCGCGCGGCTGATGCGGACGTTCCGAGTGCGCGCTTAGCAAGGGGAATACCGATGGCAGAGGCCCGCAGGATGGGCAAATCCGAGCTTTTCTCGCACTTTGCGGATCGCTTCGAAGTGAAGCGGACTCAGGCGCGCGAGTTTTTCGACGAGCTGAATATCCTCGCCGAGAAGGAGCTGAAACGCTCCGGAGAGTTCGTGCTGCCGGGAATGGTGAAGCTGGTCGTGCAGAAGCGGAAGGCGCGCATGGGCCGCAATCCCGCGACCGGCGAAGCGATCAAGATCCCGGCGAAGACGGTGGTCAAGGCGCGCATCGCCAAGCAGCTGAAGGACGCCGTCCTTCCGCGCAAGTAAGGGTCCGCCCCCGCGCCTCGGCGGTCTCGCCGGAGCCGTGGCGGAAGGCGGGCGCGTTTACGCCGCCGCGATGGCGGCGCTGCGCGAGGCGAGCGCTCGACTGTAGATGGTGGCCGGCGCAAGCCGCGCCACCTTCGCTTCCAGACCGCTCAGCGAGTCGTCGTCGAGGATGATGCGGTCGTCGGCCTGCAGGACCACCTCGCCGCTGTAGCGGCGTAACCCGCGCGCCGTCTTCGACTCGAAGTAGTGCACCAGGTAGACGCGGCCGTCGACGTCGACCTGCCCCGTCTCCAACAGCTTCCGGAGCATTTCCTGTCTCCTTGACAGAACCCGATTCCCGTTTCGGCGCCCGCCCGCCTGCCTCGACTGCCGACTCTCATCCCGCCGCCTGCGCCATCGGCTTGGCCCCGGTCCGCGGAAAATCAATCGTGAACGTCGTCCCTTTGCCCACGTCGCTGGCGACGCTGATGCGGCCGCCGAGTTGCTCGACGATCTTGCGCGAGATGGCCAGGCCGAGGCCGAGGCCGCGGCGCTTGGTGGTGACGAAGTCCTCGAAGATCGCCTGAAGGCGGTCGGGCGGAATGCCGCAGCCGGTGTCGTTGACGCGCACCTGCACGCGATCCCCCTTCGACTCGACCGCCGCCACCACTACGCCGCCGGGCGCGGTCGCCTGGATCGCATTGACGACGAGATTGCGGTAGACGCGTCCGAGCGCGAAGAGGTCTCCTTCGATGTAGAGCGCCTCGGCCGACAGCTCGGCGCGCAGCGTGATGCCCGCGGTCTCGGCGAGCCCCTTCATTGACTCCACGGCCTCCCCGACCGAGCGGTTCAATTCGATCGGGAAGCGCTCGAGCGGAATCGGCTTGGCGATGTTCTGCAGGTCTTCGAGCACGCGCTTGACGACCTGCATCTCGCGCTCGACCATCCGCCGGAAGGTGTCGCGGTACTCCGCGTCCTCCCACATCTTGAGAATCAGCTTGCAGCTGTTGCCGATGTTCTGGATCGGGTGCGACAGATCGTGCACGAGGCCGGCGGCGATGCGGCCGAACATCACCTGGCGTTCCTGCTTGCGGACGTTCTCCTGCAGCTCGACGAGCTTGTCGGCCATCGAATTGAAGGCGTCGCCGAGCTCGCGGATCTCGTCGGTGCCGGTGAGCGCGACGCGCGTGTCCATCTTGCCTTCGGCGAGCGAGCGGGTGACCCGCGTCAGCGCGAAGATGCGCTGGATGAACGACCGTCCCCACAGGTAGCCGAGCACGATGGTGCCGAGCAGGGCCAGGAAGATCGAGACCATCAGCTGGTTCTCCAGCCGCTTGGCCGTCGCCATCGCCTCGGCCATCGGCTGCTCGACCATCACCAGCCACGGCGGCTCGCGACCGGGAAGCGCGGCGGCCACCGCCAGCATCTTTGCCCCGTTCTCGAGATAGGAGACCGGCGGCTGGCCGGCACGATAGGCGGCGGCGAATTTCAGCTCCTCGGCGGCGCGGGTCTGGTCTGCTTCCGGGATGTGCCGCTTCTCGTCCGGGTTGCCGTGGGCGATGAGCCGCCCGTCGTCGCTGACGATGAGGGCGTAGCCGTGCTGCCCGACGCGGATGGTGTCGACCATCCGCCAGAGCTGCTCGAGCGAGATCTCGCCGACCACCCAGGCCGCGTCTCCCCCCGACCGCGCCAGGCGCAGCGCGATGGTGGTGGTCGGGAGCAGGTCGTCGTCGACGCGGACGGGCGTGATGTAGGGACGCTCCGGCCGCTGCCGGACCTCGGCGGGCACGTTCAGCTTGGTGACCCCGAGCGCGCTCGTGACGATGGGGGCGCCCCCGGCGTTGAAGACGGTGATTTCGCGGAATTCCGGCCAGTCGAGAACGAAATTGCGCAGCGTCTGTTCCTGCTGCCAGGTCGTCAGCCCTGTCGAACCGACCGTCGTGGCGACCGACTGCAGGATGCGCGTGTTGTTCCGCATGTACAAGCCCACCTGTTCGGCGGCTTGCTTGGCGACGTTGAGGTTGCCATCGCGTACCGAGGCATCGGTGCCGCTGCGCAGCGATGACACCGACACGATGCCGTAGACGACCAGCGGCAGCACCGCGGCGGTGGCAATCAGCAGGACGAAGCGCGAGGTGATGCGGCGCACGAACGCTCTATTTCGCGCCGGCCGGACGCCACTGCCACAGATTCGTCAGGATGTCCCGGTTCGCCTCCGGGGCGACGTCGAACCGGGTCGAGACGGCCCGGGTCTGTTCCTGCCAGGCGAGAAACGCGGCAGGTGGATCGTCGTAGAACACGCGCGTCAGCTCTGCGATCGCTGCCTTGACCTCCGCGTCCGATTGCGCCGCCTTGACCTGATCGAGGATTGGATCGGCAGTGTGGTAGCCCGTGTCCGCTGGCATTCCGGGGTGGGAACGGAAGAACTCGTAGACCCAGGCGAGCGATCGCCCTGCCGATTCGAAGACGTACGCGTCGAAATCGCCGCTCTGCAACCGCTTCACCATGTCCGACATCGGCATGGGTACCAGCTGCATTTCGATGCCGACGTCGGCGAGCTGCTTCTGCAGCAGGACCTCGAGGCGCTCGAAGCGCGGATCGTCCGCGAACGCGAGGCACCTGAACGTGAAGCGGAAGGGAATCGCCTTGCCTGATTCCGTGCGAATCGGGTAACCCGCGCCATCCAGCAGCGCCCGCGCCGCTTCGGGGTCATACGCGAACGATCGCGGCGGCTTCGTGTAGGCCCAGTGCTGTGGGAACACCGGTCCGTCGGCGACGGAGCCGCGGCCGCTCATGCCGTCGCGAATGAGGGCCTCCCGGTCGAGCGCCTGGTTGATCGCCTGGCGCACGCGGGGATCCTTGAAGACGGGCCTGCGGACGTTGAAGACCAGCGAGTTGTAGTAGGGGCGCGGAAACGAGTAGCTGCGCACCGTGGTCTCGGCCTTGACGAACTCGGCCGCGTCCCGCGACACCTCGTAGAGCATGTCGATGTCGCCGCGCATCAGCGCGGTCCAGGCGTTCCGCTGGGTCGGATAGTTGGTGATTTCGATGCCGGCCAGGGCCGGCCGGCCGCGGTAATACTGCGGAAACGCTGCGAGTTTCGTCGTGATCCCCTCGCGCGCCACGATCTTGAAGGGGCCGGTGCCGACGTCCTTGTGGCCGGGACGGGCCACCGTGACGCTGGTCAGCTCCGACGGGACGAAACTGTTGCGCTCTTTCAGCCTGATGACGACGCCGTCCGCACCGTCAGGTTCGATGGACTTGACCGTGGCGTCGGTCAGCGACAGGGTCGTGCCGCCGTTGACGGCGTCCCGCAACGCCTGTGCGGCCACATCAGACGTCAGCGGCGTGCCGTCGTGGAACAGCACGCCGGGACGAATCCGCAGATGAAGCGCGAGGCCGTCCGGATCCCACACCCAACTCGTGGCGATCCGTTCCCCCGGGTGTCCGTCCGGCTTGTTCGTCAGCCACGGGTCCGCGCTCAGGATGGTGACGATGACGCTGGACCCCGTGGTCCGCTGACCCTGCACGGGCGCGCCGTTGCCGATGCGCATCGTCGAGGTCGGCGTCGGGGTGCCCGCCTGATGCCCATCCGCGCAGCCGAGCGCGCACGCGCCGGCTGCGGCGATCCCAACGCTGACGACGACCGGACGACACCTGTCTAGCAGCAATAGGGTGGCGCCCAGATTATCGGACTTTGGCGCCGCGCGCGCCAATAATCCGGCGCCGTCACGACTTGGCGGCGGGCGGCTCGTCCAGAATCCAGGGACACATCGCCATCGTCTTGACCTTGCCGTTCGTCTTCTGGATCACCGTGATCTTCATGAGAACCCCTATTCTCTTCTATGAAAAGAATGAAATGACTAGCTCTTGGCGGCCGGTGGCTCGTCGAGAATCCACGGGCACATTGCCATCGTCTTGACCTTGCCGTTCGTCTTCTGGATGACCGTGATTTTCATGAGTGGAATCTCCCGTTAGCGAAGGTTGTCGACGACGACGTCTACGAGCCAGGGCCTCAGCGTGCCGCTCTTGTTCGAACCCTGCGTCTTCTTGCTCTTCGTCACTGTGCTGTCTCCTTGCTGTTAACCGCGGAATTCTGAACGCGCCGACTACTGGAGGCCGGCGGCTGTCTGCCGGCCGGCCGCTTCGCGGGCCATCGCGACGACGCCCGCCTCGAAGCTGGTCTTGTGGCAATTGGGCGCGTGCATGTCGCCGAGCTCGTTGTGCGCCGCCACCGTGCAGCCGCCCGCGCAGACCGGGATGAACGCGCAGTCGTGGCACTGCTGCCAGGCCGCGAGCTGCTCGAAATTACGCTGCGCCTGGGTGCGGTAGTCCTCCTGGCGGTCGTCGATGTGCCCCGTCGACTGCAGCGCCTCGCCGGCGAAGCCCGGGCACGCGAACAGCGAGCCATCCGGGCCGATCGTGTGGGCATGCGACTTGTGGATTTCGCACGGGCCCATGTGCACGCCGTCGGCGGTGGGGAAGCCGCGCTTCTTCGTCTCCTCGCGGAGGAACGCCATCTTCTCGTCGACGAAATTGCAGCTGTCGCAGACACGGCTGACCCCGGTGCCGGCCGACGTCATGCACGCCCCGTTCAGAGGCTTGCCTTCCGATCCCAGGACCGTCAGCGGGATGATGCCGCGCGACTGCGCCGTCTTCTCGCGGATGACCGGCTTGAAGAGGACCTTCGACAGACGCGAGGCGAAGTCCTGCTCGGCCAGGAAATCGAGCAGCGCCGGATACGAATCGACGTCGTCCATGTTGAAGTTGCCGCCGACCGCGATCCGGGTCAGGTGCGCCACCTCGCGGACGTTGGCGACGATCCGATCGAACGTCCCCTGCCCGCCACGGAGCGGACGCGACCGGTTGTGGGCGTCGCGGTCGCCGTCGAGGGTGATCTTGATGCCGTTGAGCCCGAGCGGGTTCAGACGCTCGACCATCTCGCGCGACATCAGCAGCCCGTTGGTGATGATGTTGAGGACGATGTCGACGCCGCGCTCGGTGCAGGCCTGGTGAAGCCGTTCCGCGAGGTCGTAGAGCACCGGCATGTTCAGGAGCGGCTCGCCGCCGAAGAAGGTCAGGATCAGGCGGCGGGGAGCGATCGCGTCGAGGCGCCGCTCTACCCATTCGGCCACCCGCGCCGCGGTCTCCAGCGACATCTTCGCGGCCTGCTTGTTGTAGTCCCCGTGATCCCCCTGGATGCAGTAGTCGCAGGCGAAATTGCACTGCAGGGTGGTCAGTACCGTGACCTTGAGCGTGTCGGTGCTCTCGCGGACGTCCTGGAAGAACTGCCGCAGGTCGCGGCGCTCGCCGTCGCGAGTCGGCACGACGAAGCCGTGGGTGGCGAGTTCGGTCAGGGCGTCGCGCTCGTCGGCGCTCGTCGCCGGGTCTTCCGGCGCCGCGCTCGAACCCGTCTCTAGCCGATCGAGGAGATCGACGACGTCCCGACTGACGATGATCTGCGCGTCGGTGAACGTGTTCATCAGGAACACGTCGCCGCCGTGTCCGTCATCGAGCGGCACACGAACGTTGAACATCGACGGCTGCATCCAGGCTCCAGTTGCGCGAACGGGGAAAGGCGTGTTGTCGGCGGCAGGCGAGACCACTCGCCAGCGCGATACCTGTCAGAAAGTGCAACCGGTATTCCGGTACGTGTCGGGGTGTCGCTCGAGTCCTATGCCGTTTGCATCGTGTGCGCTTCGACACGGAATTGCAGCTTTGTCGATCTGACTCTTTGGATCCGACTATGGTGCGCGGAAATGGCGCACAGGCAATCGAATTCGAGTCAGAATCGGCCAATCGATTGGCCGGTCGGCTAAGAAATGGCCTGTATTTTTCGACAGAGCTGACGGCTTGCGGGGCGGGTGACGGCTAGGCGCCGCGGAGCTTCCGGGCGAGATCGCGCAGGTCGAGGCGCTGCATCTTGTGCTTCAGGGTGCTGAGCGGGATGCCCAGGTAGCGGGCCGTGGCGGTCACGTTCCAGTCGGATTTCTCGAGCGCGCGCAGGATGAAATTGCGCTCGAAGGTGTCGCAGGCCTCCTGGAAGCGGGTGTCGTTCGCGGTCGACGAGGCGTCGAGCTTGGCAAAGTGGTACTCGAGCGGCAGGTCCTCGTCGGTGATCCACTCCTTATCGTTGACCGCGACCAGCCGCTCGACGAGGTTCTCCAGTTCGCGGATGTTGCCCGGCCACCAGTACGACTGCAGGATCTTCAGCGCCGAATCGGACAGTCCCTTCACCGGTTTGCGGAACTTGCCGCGATAGCGTTCCAGGAACAGGCGGGCCAGCTCCGGCAGATCCTCGATCCGATCCCGCAGCGGCGGCATCCGGATCGGGATCACGTTGATCCGATAGTACAAATCCTCACGGAAGCGGCCCTCTTTGACGGCCCGTTCGAGGTCGATGTTGGTGGCGGCGATCAGGCGGAAATCGGTCTTGATCGGCTTGGTGCCTCCGACCCGCTCGATTTCCCCCTCCTGGATGGCGCGCAGCAGCTTGGCCTGCAGGTCGAACCGCAGGTCGCCGATCTCGTCGAGGAACAGCGTGCCGCCGGCCGCCAGCTCGAACTTGCCGAGCTGCTGCTTGACCGCGCCGGTGAACGCGCCGCGCTCGTGGCCGAACAGCGTGCTCTCGACGAGCTCGTGCGGGATCGCCGACATGTTGACGGCGATGAACGGTGCGTCGACACGCCCCGACTCCTTGTGCAGCAGCCGCGCCAGCAGCTCCTTGCCGGTGCCGCTCTCTCCGAGAATCAGCACCGTCGCCGACAGCTTCGCCACCCGCTGCACCAGTTCGACGATGTCGCGGATCTGGCGGGAGGGGCCGATCAGGAACTCGCGCTCGCTCTGCTCGGCGATCTGGGCGCTCAGCGTGATCACCTGGCGATTGAGATCCTGGCGCTCGCAGGCGTTGCGGACGAGCGATCGCAGCTCGTCGTAGTCGAAGTCCTTGGTGATGTAGTGGTAGGCGCCGTGTTTCATCGCCTGCACCGCGGTCTCGACTTCGTTGATCGCCGAGATCATGATGCTCTCGATCAGGCTATAGTTTTCCTTGACGATCCGCAGCACGTCGAAGCCGCTGATACCCGGCAGCCGGACGTCCTGCAGGATGAGGTCGACGTCCTCGCTCTTCAGCAGCGAGAGCGCCGCTTCGCCGCTCGACACCGAGATGACCCGGTAGTCGCGCTTCAGGATGGCGGTCAGCGTGTCGCGCATTCCCTGATCGTCGTCGCAGATCAGGATCGTCTTCGTGGGGCGGGTCATCGGCGGTCCTGGCATCTTAGCGGAAGACGCTCGCCGCGGTTGCCGGAGGAAGGCTGGCGGGCGAGCCCCTCGGGGTAAGATGACAGGGTTATGCAGGTCTGGGTGGCTGCGGCCGTAGCGTTGGCCGTGGCGGTGGGGTCGTGGCTGCGGGCGCGGCGGCTCGGCCGCAAGCTCGAGGCGCTGACGCAGTCGTACTGGGAGCTGCGCTATGACTTCACGCGCATGCGTTCGCAGCTCGCGCGGCTCGATCCCGAGACCGCAGCCGACGAGGCGCCGCCGGCCGCGGCCGCGCCGCCTGCGTCGACCGTGTCCTTCGTCTCGCTCGCCTCGATGAAGAAGAAGGGGTAATGGCCAACGACTACGACCTCGTCGTGATCGGTTCGGGCACCGGTGGCTACGTCGCTGCGATCCGCGCCGCACAGCTCGGACTCAAGACCGCGGTGGTCGAGCGGGCGCCCGCGCTTGGCGGCACCTGCCTGAACTGGGGCTGCATCCCGACGAAGGCGCTGCTCGAGCACGCGCACGCGCTCAAGGTCGCGCAGGACTGGAAGGAATGGGGGCTGACGATCGGGCAGGCGGCCATCGGTCTCGACATGAACCAGGTGCAGGCGCGCAAGGACAAGATCGTCAAGCAGCTCACCGGCGGCGTCGAGTTCCTCTTCAAGAAGAACAAGATCGACTGGATCAAGGGCTCGGGACGCCTCGCCGGCAAGGGCGCCGTGGAGGTCACCGACGGCGACAAGCAGACGCTGCGCGCCGGGAAAGAGATCATCGTCGCCACCGGCTCGCAGCCGCGCAGCGTGCCGGGCATCGTCATCGACAAGAAGCGGATCATCACCAGCGACGAGGCGATCGGGCTGAAGGACGTCCCCGCGTCGATCGCCATCATGGGCAGCGGCGCTGTCGGCGTCGAGTTCGCCTCGATCTTCCGCCGCTTCGGCAGCGACGTGACGCTCATCGAGCTGCTGCCGCGCCTGGTGCCGATTGAAGACGAAGCGGTCTCCGCCGAGCTCGAGCGTTCGTTCAAGAAGCAGGGCATCAAGGTGATGACCGGCACCAAGGTCACGTCGGCGAAGGCCGGCGCCGCCGGCGTCGATCTCGAAGCACAGGCGTCGGACGGCAAGACCGCGAAGATCCGGGCGGATTACCTGCTCGTCGCGACCGGGCGCGGGCCGGTGACGGCCGGCCTCGGCGCCGAGGACGCGGGGCTGCAGATGGACCGCGGCTACGTCAAAATTGACGCGCACTACCGGACGAACGTCGCCGGCATCTCCGCGATCGGCGACGTCGTCACCTTCGACGAACCGGGACACCCGCAGCTGGCGCACCTGTCGTCGGCGGAAGGGGTCGCGCTGGCGGAGCGCATCGCCGGCCGGGAGTTCCGCCCGATCAACTACGACCAGGTCCCCGGCTGCACCTACTGCGATCCGGAGATCGGCAGCGTCGGGCTGACCGAGGCAAAGGCGAAGGCGCGCGGCTACGACGTGCGCATCGGCACGTTCAAGTTCGGCGTCCTCGGCCGCGCCAAGATCGCCGGCGAGACCGAAGGGTTCGTCAAGATCGTCGCCGACAAGAAGTACGACGAGATCCTCGGCGTGCACATGATCGGCCTGCGTTCGACCGAGCTGGTCGCGGAGGCGACGCTGGCGCTCAGGCTCGAATGCACCGTCGAGGAGCTGATCCGGACGATCCACGCGCATCCGACGATGTCGGAAGCAGTGGCGGAGGCGGCGCACGCGACGCACGGAGGGGCAATCCATAGTTAGTTGGCAGGGGCAGCGGGCGGTTGGCAGGAACGGCGAACGGCTGACTGCATACGGCAGTTGCCAACTGCCGCTGCCGACTGCCAACCAATACGGTAGGTTCAACCATGGCCACCAACGTCGTGATGCCCCAGATGGGCGAGTCGATCGCCGAGGGGACCATCGTCCGCTGGATCAAGAAAGTGGGCGACGCCGTCGACCGCGACGAGCCGCTTTTCGAGATCTCGACCGACAAGGTCGACGCCGAGATTCCGTCGCCCGACGCCGGCGTGCTGACTGAGATCAAGGTCAAGGAAGGGGAGACCGTCCCGGTCAACGCCGTCGTGGCCGTGATCGGCTCCGCCTCATCGGCCTCCGCCACCGCGCCTGACGGCGCCACGGCGGCCACGGACGCGGCTTCGGCGCGACCCGCGGACGCGGCAGCCGCGCCGGGCACGTCCGCGATGCCGGAGGCCGCGGCCGGCCAGCCGGAAACCGGCGATCACGAGCCGGACGCCGGCGGCCGGCAGCGGACGTCACCGCTCGTGCGGCGGATCGCGCGCGAGCACAACGTCGACATCAGCCGGATCAGCGGCACGGGGATCAGCGGCCGGGTGACCAAGCAAGACATCCTCGGCTTCATCGATAACGCTCGCCCCGACCCCGGCCCCGTCGCTTCGGAGAAGCGCGCCCGCGCGGCCACGCCGGCCGCGCAGGGACACGTGCCCACGTTCAAGCCCGGCGAGCGCGTCGAGATCGTCCCGATGACGATCATGCGCCGGAAGATCGCCGAGCACATGGTGATGAGCGCGCACACCTCGCCGCACGTCTATTCCGTCTACGAGGTCGACTTCCATCGTCTGTCGCAGCTCCGCGAGCGGAAGAAGGCGGAGTACGAGCAGAACGGCGCCAAGCTCTCGTTCACGGCGCTCGTCGCCAAGGCCACGGTCGACGCCATCCGCGCGTTCCCGTTCACCAACGCTTCGATCGACGGCGACAACATCGTCTACAGGAAGGACATCAATCTCGGGATCGCGGTGGCGCTCGACCACGGCCTCATCGTGCCGGTGATCCGCAACGCCGACGAAAAGAACCTGCTCGGCCTGTCGCGCGCGATCGACGACCTGGCGACGCGCGCCCGGACCAAGAAGCTCAGCCCCGACGAGGTGCAGGGAGGGACGTTCACCCTCACCAACCCTGGGATTTTCGGGGCGGTCTACGGACTACCGCTCATCAACCAGCCGCAGGTCGCGATTCTCGGCGTCGGGGCGATCGAGAAGCGAGCGGTCGTGATCGACGACGCCATCGCGATCCACCCGACCTGCCACCTGTCGCTCGGCTACGATCACCGGTTGATCGACGGCGCCGACGCGGGCCGGTTTCTCTCGTACCTGAAGGAACGCCTCGAGAACTTCGACACGTCGTGGATGTGAACGCGGCCGGGGCAGCGCGCGTCGCGGGTCGCGACATCGCGGTCCGGCGCCTCGGGCGCGTCGACTACGAGATCGCCCTCGAACTGCAGAAAACGCTGGTCGAGCAACGCACGCGAGGCGAGATCTCCGACCAGTTGCTGTTGCTCGAGCACCCCGACGTCATCACGCTCGGCGTGAAGGCCCGCAACGATCGGTCGCACGTGCTGGAGTCGCCTGAGTCGCTGGCAGCCAAGGGGGTCGGGCTCTTCGAGACCGGGCGCGGCGGCGACGTGACGTATCACGGCCCCGGACAGCTCGTCGGCTATCCCATCCTCGATCTGAAGCCCGATCGCTGCGACGTGCATCGCTATGTCCGCGATCTCGAGGAGGTGCTCATCCGCGCGGTCGGCGCATTCGGCATCGAGGCGGTCCGCGTCGCCGGCCTGACCGGCATCTGGGTGGGACCGCCGCACCGGGAAGCCAAGCTCGCAGCCATCGGCGTACGCATCTCGCGCTGGGTGACGAGCCACGGATTCGCGCTGAACGTCACGACGGACCTGTCACGTTTTGGATTGATAGTCCCCTGCGGCATTACTGACAGGGGAGTCACTTCCATGGAGAACCTGGCAGGGCATCCGCTCCCAATGGATGAGGTTGCGGACGCCGTCGTCGACGCGTTTGCGGCCGTATTCGCCTGACCCAGACGCACGAGTCGCGGTCCATCCGTACTGACGGCATCCTAACTTACTGAGAGTTAGTCCCTTACAATCGGGAATAAGGGTGGTCTTCCGGGTGTTAGCGTCTACACGGAGGCCACAGAATGCGTCAGCAGAATGCGGAACGCGATCTGGTCGGCCGCATGCGCGCCAAGGACGGTTCAGCCGTCACCGACCTGGCGTCGCTCTACGGCCCGCGGATCCAGCAGCTTGCGTTCCGATATCTCAGAAACTGGGAAGATGCCGAGGAGGTCGCGCAGGACGTCCTGCTGAAGGTGTATCGGAAGATCGATGCCTTCCGGGGCGATGCGGCGCTCTCGTCGTGGATTTATAGGATTACGTTCAACACGGCGATGTCGCGGCTGCGACATCAGCGCGCCAGCCGCTTTGCCGAGCTGAAGAACGACTCGGCCGACAAACCGGATTCGACCCCAACGGAGCCGGCCGACTGGAGCGCCCTTGCCGACGATCAGGTGATGCGGGCGCAGATGCGCGAGCAACTCGTCGGCGCGTTGCGGCATCTGCCAGTGGTGTATCGCGTGCCGGTGCTGCTCCGCGACATCCATGGACTGTCAACCGAAGAAGCGAGCGCCGTGCTCAAGGTGAAGCCGCAGACCCTCAAGTCGCGGCTGCACCGCGGACGCCTCATTCTTCGCAAGCACCTGGGCCATTTCGCAGGCGGCCTGGAGCTGCACGCCCGCGACATCGTCAACTAGTCTGTAAGATCTCGTCCGGGGGGCGCCGCCCCTCGGACTTCCCCTACACGTTCGCTCGCTTCGCCGCTCCGCCGGCTCGCGCCGCTGCGCTCGCTCGCGCTCACCGACCGCGGTGCGTGATCAGCGGCAGATAGGGTCTGGACCATCTCCCGTCTGGGCAGGCCTTCAGGGGGGCGTCAACGCAAACCGTTTTCGAAGGTCGTCCGCTCGTGGCGCGATAGCGCCGGGTCGAGGGTGAGGACGATTCCGCCCTTGGCAATCTGGACGGGCACGGCGGCGACCAGACTGCGGCCGGCCAGAGCGGCGTCGATCGCAGCGAAGCAGGTGAAGCGCCGGCGCGAGCCGAGTGCCAGCGCCTCGGCGACTCGAGCGGCGGCACTCGCCAGCGTGTACGGCGCCGGCGGCCAGAGCGCCGGCAGCCGGGCGGAGATCGCCGCGAGGTGATGGGGCGCCAGCACCGAGGCGATGGGTTGGTTGAATGCCGTTGCCGCGCCCCAGCCGATCACCGCGTCGCGCGGCGGGACCCCGGCCACGCCGACCGTCACGTCCGCTGGACTGGCGTCGAGCAACGCCGCCGCGAGCGCCCGGACCGCGGATTCGAGCGCCAGCGGCGCCGAGCCGAGCATGCGCCGCACCGGCAGGTGGAGCTCTGCGCTGGTCAGGGCCATCAGCTCGCGCTGCAGCGCGCCGGCAAACAGCAGCGGAGCCTGCGTATCGAGCTGGAGCATCCGGCGCACGACAGCCAGGCCCGCGTCGCCGGCGATTTCTCCGTCCGCCATCAGGTCTGCGAAGACGATGGCATCTGCGCCGGCGGCGGCGGCCAGCGAGGTGCCGGCGGTCACGCGGGTGCTCCACTGCTCGATCGGCGACGCCTGCAGGATGTCGAGCGCCTTCCCCTCCGCGACGCGTCCCGTGCCGTCGATGAGACGGACTTCGGTGATCCGGCCGCGGCCCGCCAGCGTGTGAGCCAGAGTCCCGCCCAGCGGTCCCGCTCCGATGATCGCCACGGTCGACATGCGAGCGTTCATTCTATCCATCCTTCGGCGGAGCGCTCGTCCGAACGCCAGCCTGGACGTTTGCCGCGCGGTCGACACAATCACCGCGGTCGTGGTTTATGCTGACTCCCATGATTGCGGTCGTCACGGGCGGGTCGAAGGGGATCGGACTGGCGGTTGCGCGCGCCTTCATCGCCCGCGGCGATAGCGTGACGATCGGCGCGCGCAGCGACGCCGAGCTCGCCTCGGCCGCGCACTCGCTTGGCGCGCCCGATCGCGTGCACGCCGTGCGCACCGACGTCCGCCAGCCGGCCGACTGCGAACGGCTGGTCACCGAGACCGTCAGCCGCTTCGGCGGCCTCGACGTGCTCGTCAACAACGCCGGCGTTGGCCGGTTCTCCGCCGTCGCCGACATGCGCCTCGACGATTGGCAGGCGGTGATCGAGACGAACCTGAGCGGCGTCTTCTACTGCACGCGGGCGGCGCTTCCCGAGATGCGCCGCCGCGGCGGCGGATACATCGTCAACATCAGCAGCCTGGCCGGGAAGAATGCCTTCAGCGGCGGCGCCGCCTACTGCGCGTCGAAGGCGGGGCTCGATCAGTTCAGCGAAGCGTTGATGCAGGAAGTGCGGCAGGACAACATCCGGGTCAGCTACGTCATGCCCGGCTCGGTGGCGACGCAATTCGGCGGCGGCCCCGGCGACGAGCCGTGGAAGCTGGCGCCCGAGGACGTCGCCAGAGTCGTCATCGATCTCGTCGACCACGATCCGCGCAGCCTGCCGAGCCGGGTCGAACTTCGGCCGTCGCGGCCACCGCGCAAGAGCTGACGTCCACCGCCGTGACTTCCATCGCGCATTACAACGTCCTCGAGCCGATCGGGGCCGGCGGCATCGGCGAAGTATTTCGCGCCCGCGACACCAAGGCCGGCCGGACGGTGGCGCTCAAGCTCGTCGGACCTCCGACGGCCGACGATCCGGCGATGCTGTCACGGCTGCGCGAGGACGCCGAGGCCGCGGCGCGGCTCTCGCACCCGAACATCGCGACCTTGTGGGATCTGGGTGAGGCAGACGGCCGCACCTACCTCGCCTACGAGTTCATTGCCGGCCGCAGCCTGCGCGAGGAGGCGGGCGGTGTGGCGATGAACCCGCGCCGCGCGCTCGATCTCGCGATTCAGCTGGCCGACGGCGTCGCCGACGCGCACGGGCAGGGCATCCTCCACGGGGACCTGCGGCCCGGCATCGTGATGGTCACGGCCAAGGGAAACGCGAAGATTCTCGACTTTGGCATGGCCCCCTGGACGAGAGCCGGCCAGTTGCGGGCCACCGCCGCCAGCAACCTCGACGGGCTTCCTCCCGACGCCGTCGCGGTGCTGGCCTATCTGTCGCCGGAACAGGCCGTCGGCGTCGCCGTCGATCCGCGTACCGACGTGTTTTCACTTGGGGTCCTCGCCTACGAACTCGTCACCGGCATCAACCCGTTTGCCGCCGATACAGCCGCACGGACGATCCTGAACGTCATCAAGGGGCACGCGGCGCCCCCCTCGCAGGTGAACGGCGCGGCGCCGTCGGAGCTCGACGCCGTGCTGGCCCGCGCGCTGGCGCCCGACCTCAACAACCGCCAGCAGAGCGCCGCCGCGCTCGCCGCGGAGCTTCGCTCGGTGGCCGCGATTCTCGACGTCCGCACCGGCGACGCCGCGGCCCCCTCGGCACTCCTTCCGCTCGACGACGCGCCGGACCGCAACGCCGCCGGCCTGCTCGTCGGCGCGCTCGTCACCGCCGCCGTGGCGGCCGGAGCGGTGTGGTGGTGGCTGAGCCGATAGAGAGAACTCCGCAACGCGTCGTCGGTTGCGGGTGAGGGTGGTCGCGTTCAGCGTAAGACGGACGCGAGCACTTCCCTGTCGATGTTCGCGCCGGTGAGGATCACGGCGAGGTTGCCGCTCGCCTTGATCCTGCCGCTCAACAACGCGGCTGGTCCCGCGGCGGCGGCGCCTTCGATCACCAGGTGCTCGTGCGTGACGACGCCGGCCAACGCCTCGCGCAGCTCGTCCTCTTCGACGACAACGATCTCGTCGACGACCCGCCGGACGATGTCGAGCGTCAGCGTGTCGGGATCGAGGTTGCCGGTGAGGCCGTCGGCCAGCGACGGCTTGACATCGATCGCCACGAGCCGGCCCGCCGCGAGGCTGCGGGTGAACGGGCACGACGCCGCCACCTCGACCCCGAGGACGCGCGTTTCGGGCATCAGCGCCTTGATGGCGATGCCGATGCCGCTGACCAGTCCGCCGCCGCCGATGGGGACGATGACCGCGTCCAGATCCGGCTGCTGCGCGGCGATCTCGAGGCCGATCGTCCCGGCGCCGGCGATCACGTCCTCGTGCGAGTACGGCGAAATGTACGTGCCGCCGGTGTCCCGCGCGAAGGCCTTTGCCTCGCGTTCGGCGCTGTCGTAGTCGGCGCAGGTGCGCAGCTCGGCGCCGGCCCGTGCGATCGCCTCGACTTTGGCTCGCGGCGCGCCCTCGGCGATGAACACCACCAGCGGGATGTCGAAGAGGCTCGCGGCATACGCGAGGGCGCGGCCGTGATTGCCAGCCGAGGCTGTCACCAGCCGCTGATCGGCCGATCCTTCCGCCGAGAAACGCTCCACGGCGTTGACGGCGCCGCGAATCTTGTACGAGCTGGTCGGCTGGACGGTCTCGATTTTCAGGAAGACGTTCGACTCGGCGGTCGACAGCCACTCCGAAAAGCGGAGAGGAGTCTGGAACGTCAGTGCCGCGATACGATCCGCGGCGGCCTGAATGTCTTCGAGTCCGACCGCCACGTCAACGGGCCGAAGCGAGAATGTCGGCGAGGTTGCCGGCGAATTGCGATCGCGCCAGCACCTGGTCGGCGCCGGCCCGCCGCGCCGCCGCGATGAGGTCGACGTGAACGTGCGACGCGAAGGCAATCGCCCGTACGCCGCCGAGCGCGCCGTTCTGCTTCAGGGCGGCGATGGTCTGCACGGCGTCGAGTTTCTGGCTGTTCAGATCGAAGATGACGAGCGCCGGCTTGATGGCCTCGGCCTGAGCCAGGATCTCGTCGGCGGTCTGCACGAACGTGACGTCGGCGCTCACGTGTTTGGCCACCGCGCGGATTTTCGATCGAAAAAGAAAGTCGTCGACGGCTGCCAGGATCGCCACGCGCCCGATCATAGTCGAACCCAGGCCGGTGACCTGTGCGGCGCGGCGCCAGCTCTAGCGCAGGCGCTCCTCCCCGTAGAGCGTTATCCCATTGCGAAGCGCCGAGACGATGAACGTCAACAGCAGTCCGCCGATCGCGACGCAGCCGCCGCCGTCGAACAGCAGCCACTGGCGGCCGCCGAAGGTGATGTACTCGTTCCGCATCAGCTGGAGCGTCCCGAGCGCGAGCGCCAGGCGCAGCTCCGTGGGCCCCACTCCCCAGGCGGCCAGCCGGAACGTCCCGAGCGCGGTCGTCGCGAGCGAGACTTCGATGACGACCAGAAAATAGGCGGCGAGAAACGCCAGGCCGACTGCCGGCGTCATGTGGCCGCCGATCACGAACCCTACGACCAGCAGACCGACGCCGGCAGCATCGAGGACGTGGTCGACATAGTAGCCGTAGCGCGGACGCTCCCGCCGTCGCACCCGTGCCACGGTGCCGTCGAGGCTGTCGCCGAACCAGTTGAGCGCGAGCAGGGGAATGGCGAACGGCAGCGCCGGTCCACCCGCGGCAAAGCAGGCGCCGACGCCGGCCAGCGCCGCCGCGGCCATGAACGTCAGATGATCGGAGTTGACGCCGGCGGGCAGCCGCGTTGCTATCCAGACGAGCAGGCGCTTCTCGGCGTCAGCGGTGATCGCGGTGTGAAGGCGTTCCATGACCGGTAAGGCGCGAACGGCGCCGGCGTTGGCTCACTGAGATACGCTGAAGCTGTGATCCTCGAGCGCGCCGCTGTGCCCCCGTTCTACAAGAACGGCTTCGCGATCGGCTGCGAGGAGACGCGCGAAGGCGTCATCGTGGATCCCGGCGACGAAGTCGAGGCGCTGCTCGACGCGGCCGCGCGTCAGCGGCTGTCGATCGTGCACATCCTGCTGACCCACGCGCATCTCGATCATGTCACCGGCGTCGACCGCGCCCGCCAGGCGCTGGGCGCGCCGGTGTGGCTGCACGAGGCCGACAAGCCGCTCTACGAAGGCGTCGTTGAACAGGGGCGCATGTTCGGGCTGGCCGTCGAGTCACAGTCCCCCGTGGATCGCTTCTATCAACCCGAAGGAGCCTTGCGATTCGGGCGGTACAGGGTCCGTATCCTCCACACGCCGGGCCATTGTTCGGGCGGCGTCTGTCTGGTAGTCACGAAGGACACGGAGGAGCCGGCGACGCTGTTTGTTGGCGATACGCTCTTTGCCGGTTCGATTGGGCGAACGGACTTGCCGGGCGGCGACATGCCGACGCTGCTGCGGTCGATTCGCGACGTGCTGTTCCGCTTTCCCGACGACACGATCGTCTGGCCGGGGCACGGGCCGCAGACGACGATCGGAGAGGAACGGCGGACCAACCCCTTTCTTCTTTAACCGAGGGGCGTCGCCCCTCGGACTCCCCTGCACGCGCTCTTGCGCGCCGCTGCGCCGGCGCGCGCCGTGCGCGGGGCTCGCTCGCGGTGCTCGCTCGCGTCGATCGGGGCGCCGGCCCTGGGACTCCCCGGCACGCGCTCTTGGGTGCCGCTGCGCCGGCGCGCGCCGTGCGGGTGGCTCGCTCGCGGTGCTCGCTCGCGTCGATCGGGGCGTCGGCCCCTGGGACTCCCCTGCACGCGCTCTTGCGCGCCGCGGCCCGAAATGAACTATTCGGCCTGCTCGACGATCAGTTCGACACGGCCGACACCCAGACGGTCGCCGGCGTGCAGCATGGCGCGCGCGGCGCGCTCGCCGTTGACGTAGGTGCCGTTGGTGCTGTCGAGGTCGACCATCTCGAGCTCGGTCGCGCCGGCGGTCAGACGGCAGTGCAGGCGCGATACCAGCGACGCGTCGACGACGAAGTCGGCGCGCGGCGCCCGGCCGATGGTCTTGATGCTGCCGGGCAGAATGCGGAACGTGAACGGCGCCTCAGCTCCCTCGGCGGTCTTCAGCATCCACATCTACGCGTTCGCTCCCGCGGCCAGCAGATCCTTCACTCGCGCGTGCACGACCTCGCCGTCGCGCGTGAGCAGCGTGTCGCGGGTGATTTCGTCGCTCGGGTCCAGCTCCAGCGCGGCCTTCTTCGCCCCCTCCGGACCGAGCAGGTGCGAGAGAAACGTCGTGATGTTCTTCGAGTACATCTGGCTCGCGTGGTACGGCACCAGCGCCGGCAGGTTCGAGGGGCCGAGAATCGTCACGCCGCGATGCACGACGACCTCGTCGGGGCGGGTCAGTTCACAATTGCCGCCACGCTCGGCCGCCAGGTCGACGACAACGGAGCCAGGCGCCATCTCCTCGACCATCTCGGCGGTCACGAGCGTCGGCGCTTTCCTGCCGGGGATCAGCGCCGTCGTGATCACCACGTCGCTTCCCCCCACGACCTTCAGCATCATCTCGCGCTGGCGCCGGTAGAAGGATTCGTCCTGCGCTTTTGCGTAACCGCCCCGGTCTTCCGAGTCGGCGGTCTCGAGCGGCATCTCGACGAAGCGCGCGCCGAGCGACTGCACCTGTTCCTTCACCGCCGGCCGCACGTCGTACGCCTCGACCTTCGCCCCCAGCCGCCGCGCCGTCGCAATCGCCTGCAGGCCCGCGACGCCGGCGCCGACGATGAACACGCGGGCGGCCGTGAGCGTGCCGGCGGCGGTCATCAGCATCGGGAACATGCGCGGCAGGTGGTCGGCCGCCATCAGCACGCCCTTGTAGCCGGCAATCGTCGCCATCGACGAGAGCGCGTCCATGCTCTGCGCCCGCGTGATGCGCGGCATCAGCTCCATCGAAAACGCGGTCACGCCCGCGGATGCCAGCGCGCGAATCGACTCGGGCGCGCCGAGCGGGTCGGCAAAGCCGATGACCGTCTGGCCGCGGCGCAGCGCGGCCGTCTCGGGCGGCGTCGATCGCACCTGCAGCAGGATGTCGGCCGCATCGAATAAATCCTGTCTGGACGCGATCGCAGCGCCCGCCGCCTCGTAGGCGCTGGTCGTGAATCCGGCCGCGGCGCCGGCCTCCGCCTCGACGACGACGTCGAGTCCGGCCTTTTTCAGGGCGGCGGCTGCCGATGGAATCAACGCGACGCGGCGTTCGCCGGCCCACGTCTCGCGCGGAACCCCCACTCTCATGCGCCGAAAAGTGTAGCCCAGCTCAGAGTTTCTTGATCCAGTCGACGATCGCCTGCGCGACCTTGCCGCTCAGCTCGGCCGAGCCGGCCTCCGCGAGGCGGTTGTCGACATCCGGGATATGGACGACGTCGCAGGCCGCCGCCTTCTTCCGGCCTCTGGCGAGTTCAGCGAGCCGGTCGGCCTCGCCGGGCGGAACCGCCGGATCGAGATCGCCGTGCAGAATCAGAATCGGCTGCCGCACTCTCGGCAGCACCCGGGCGGGGTCGTAGGTCAGCACGCTCTTGAACCACGGCGTATCGGCCTGCCGCCGCATCGGCTCCGGCACTCCCTCCCAGCCGCCGCCGCTGATGACCGCCGCCTGGATCTTCTTCTGCAGATCGACGCGCGCCTGCCGGTCGTTGGCCGGCAGCTTCAGTTCGTCGAGGATCTTCTGCTGCTGCATCAGCATCAGGTCGGCGCCGCTGGCGCCGGCTGCGTCGACGGTGATGACGCCGTCGATCTCCTTGCCCGCGGCGGCGGCGAGCAGCGCGACCGGGCCGCCGTCCATGAATCCGAGGATCACGATCCGCCGCTTGTCGACGTCGTTCCGATCGGCCAGCCATCGGATGCCGGCGAGGGCGTCGTCGGCGTAGTCGGTCAGCGTCGCGGTGTCGGTGCGGCCGCCGCTCTGGCCGGTGCCGCGGCGGTCGTAGCGCAGCACGACGTGTCCGGCGTCGGCGAGCACGCGCGCCAGCTGTGCGAACACCGGGACGCCGGCGATCGGCTCGTCGCGATCGGCCGGCGACGCGCCGCCGACGAGCAGTACGGCGCCATGCCGCAGGCGCCCCGCGATTGCCTGCGGCTCGGTCATCGTGCCGGCAAGATTGAAGCCGTTCGCCTTGACGCTGACGTCGACGTCGGTCGGGTTGCGGACACGCTCGGCGCGCACCGCGACGGTGGAGACATCTTCGCGTACCGCCTGCAGCCCGATCTCCGGCATCTCGACGCGCACCAGCCGGAGGCGCTGGTCGACGACGACTGTCGCCTTGAGCGGACGATCGGGATTCAGCAGCGTCAGTTCGAAGCGACGCGTCTCGAGCGATCCGCTCGGCCCGTTGAGGGTTTCGGCGATCACGGCATCGACCCTGGCCTTGACCTCGCCGCCGGGCGCCACATAGACGGGAAGCTCCGTGTTCGCGGACGTGGTCCAGAGCCGCACCGCGAGCGCCTCGTAGGCGACGAACACGTTGTTGGGAATCACGACCGTCCGCGGGCTGACCTGATCCTGCTTGGTGCCCTTGGTGTTGTTCTGCGCGATCTCGTTGATCGCCGTCGTCATCGTGAACGACGTATTGACGATCACTCCCGCCGTCCGGACGTGCGCCTCGAGAGTCATCTCGAGCGGCTGCCAGTCGGACGTGTATTTCATTTCGAAGCGATTGGTCGTGAAATCGAGCGGCGGCGCGGTGCGCCCGCTCGACGTCAGAACCCAGCCCGTGTTCGTCATCGCGAGCGAGCCCTGCTCCCGCCCGATCTGCGCGCCGCGGAGGAAAATCGCGAATGCGGAATCGCCGGGAGCCGGTCGAGGCTGCTCCTGTGCGACCGCGGCGCTCGCGACGAGAAGCGCCGCAGCGAGGGCGGTACAATGACGGAACATTGTCACAGGATACCAGCAGCGGATATGCGGCGCTCCGGCATGGGGCCGCGCTCGTCGGACGGACCACGGGCCGGCTGCTCGTCCGCGGCGCCGACCGTCGCGCCTATCTGCAGGGACTGCTCACGAACGACATCGCCGCGCTCGCGCCGGGAACCGGCTGCTACGCCGCGATGCTGAACGCGCAGGGCCGGATGATCACCGACATGCGGGTGCTCGAGCTCGGCGAGGCTGTCCTGCTCGACGTCCCCGCCGGGCTGACTCGCACCGTCGGCGACCATCTGGCCCGGTTCGTGTTCGCCGAGGACGTTCAGGTCGAGGATGCGACGGCGCCGCGCGCCGAGCTCGGTCTTTACGGGCCGCGTGCGCTCGACGTGTTGCAGTCGGCGCCGATGGAAGGCACGCCCCCCTCCACCCTGTTCGCGTCCACGCCGGTCACGATCGCCGGCCGACCCGCCGTGGTCGTGCGTAGCGATGAGATCGGCGTCGACGGTTTCGACGTGTTCGTCCCGGCCGAGGATGCTGGACTCGTGCGGTCGGCCCTCGCCGCTGCCGGAGCGCCCATTGCGTCGGAGCAGGACGTCGACACCGTGCGCGTCGAAAGCGGCCGGCCGCTCTTCGGCGTCGACATGGATGGCGACACGATTCCGCTCGAGGCCGGCCTCGAGGATCGGGCCCTCTCCCGCACGAAAGGCTGCTACGTCGGCCAGGAAGTGATCATCCGCGTGCTCGACCGAGGCCACGGCCGGGTCGCCCGCCGCCTGGTGGGCCTGACGCTCGATCTCGCGGCGCCCGTGCCCGGCCACGGCGCCACGATTCGATCCGCCGACAGGGAGATCGGGCGCGTGACGAGCGGCGTGTGGTCTCCGGCGCTCTCCCGTCCGATCGCGCTCGCGTACGTGCAGCGCGATTTCGTCGAGCCAGGGACCGCGGTGTCGGTGGGCGAGGCGACCGCCAGCGTCATCTCGCTGCCGTTCGTCTGAGGCGGCGCGCGCCCGGGGCCTGCCGCGTCTCAGCCGCGGCTTTCGAGCCACGCGATCAGCGCATCGTCTGCCGGAGGGAAGCGCAGCGAGCGCAGGCCGGCGCGGCCGACCCACTGCAGCTCCTGGCCGAGGAGTGGCTTGGGATCGCTGAGCAGGCGGCAGGCGAGAAAGTGCAGCTCGACGGTCCGGTCGGGATACTGGTGGCTCACGGCGAAGATCTCGCCGCCGATGTCCGCCTCGGCCCCCAGTTCCTCGCGCATCTCCCGCGCCAGGCACGCCTCGAGGCTCTCGCCGGGCTCGCACTTGCCGCCGGGAAACTCCCAGTAGCCTTCGAGGTGGACGCCGGCCTGGCGCCGCGCAACGAAAAAGCGCCCGGCGTCCTCGATGACGGCGGCCGCGACGACCACGATCATCCGCGCTCGCGCTCAGGGTTGAACGGATACGCGGCGCAGGCGTCCCGCATCGGACAGAGGAGGCACTGCGGCCGTCGAGCCGTGCAGAGCGTGGCCCCGAAATCCATCAGCGCCTGATTGAAGTCGAAGACGTGGCGATGCGGCAGCACGGTTCGCGAGATCGCCCACAGGTGTTTCTTCATGGCGTGCGCCTTCGGATCGCCGCGCCCGACGAAGACCCGGAACAGAACGCGCGCCACGTTGGTGTCGAGGATCGCGGCACGCTTGCCGAACGCGAAGCTCATCACCGCGCCCGCGGTGTATTCGCCGACCCCCTTGAACGATCGCAGCGCCTGCTCGTCGTCGGGGAGCGATCCGCCGTAGCGCGCCACAGATTCGCGGGCGATGGCGTGGAGCCGCCGGGGCCGGATGTTGTAGCCGAGCGGCCGCCAGGTCTCGGCCACGTCATCCACGGGCGCTTCGGCGAGCGCCTGCAGGCTCGGATACTTCTCGAGCCACTCGTGGTATTTCGGCAGCACCCGATCCACCTGCGTCTGCTGCAGCATGACTTCGGACACGAGGATGTGGTACGGATCGGACGTCCGGCGCCACGGGAGATCGCGGCCGTGTCGGCGGTACCACCCCAAAAGCCTGCGGCGGAAGCGCTGGCGCGCTACCGGCGCCGGCAGGGAAGCCGCGGCCGTCGACCCGCGGGGCGTCCCTGCACCCCTCCGCCTTATAATTCCCAAGCGGTGAAAATCTACACCAGGACCGGCGACAGCGGCGATACCGGCCTGTTCGACGGCACGCGCGTCCTCAAGTCGGATCTGCGCGTGGCGACCTACGGCGACGTCGACGAGCTGAACGCCTGGCTCGGGCTGGCCCGATCGGCGATGCCGCATGCCGCCGAGCTCGCGGAGATGCTCGTGCAGATCCAGCGCGATCTGTTCGCAATCGGCGCCCGGCTCGCGGATCCGTCCCACCGCATCGCCGAACGCGTGGCGAAAACCGACATCGGCGCGGCCGACGTCGTGCGTCTCGAGCGGTGGATTGACATGCTCGAGTCGCTGCTGCCGCCGCTCCGGCGGTTCGTCCTCGCCGGCGGCTCGACGGCCGGCGCGACCTTGCACGTCGCGCGCACGGTCTGCCGGCGGGCCGAGCGTGCAATCGTCGCGCTGCGCGCCGCCGACGAATCGTCGTTCGACCCGGCGCTGCTGATCTACGTCAACCGTCTCTCCGATCTGCTCTTCGTCATGGCCCGCGTCGCCAACTTCCGCGACGACACGCCCGATATCGAGTGGTGAATCCCGAGCTCGCAGGCGCCTACGCCTACTGCGAGCGGCTGTCGCAGACGCACTACGAGAACTTTCCGGTCGCGTCCCGGCTGCTCCCGCGCGCGATGCGTCCACACATCGCCGCTGTCTATGCGTTCGCCCGCATCGCCGACGACATGGCTGATGAGGGCGCGCGTCCGGCTCGTGATCGCATCGCCGACCTCGACGACTGGCAATCCCGCCTCGACGCCGCTGCCGGAAGCGAGCCGCTGCCGCGCGAAGCGCACGCCGACGTCTTCGTCGCGCTGCGCGAGACGATCCGCGCATGCCGCCTTCCCCCCGGACTCTTCCGCGACCTGCTCAGCGCGTTCCGCCAGGACGTGACGACGACGAGATACGAGACATGGACCGACGTCCTCGATTACTGCCGTCGCTCCGCGAATCCGATCGGCCGGCTGGTACTGCGGATCGCCGGTCACCAGAACGCCGAGCTCGACACGGCGTCCGACGCGCTCTGCACGGCGCTCCAGTTGACCAATTTCTGGCAGGACTTCGCCGTCGACTGGCAGAAGGGGCGCCTGTACCTGCCGGCTGAAACATGGGAACCGCCCGGCGCCCGCACCGAGGATCTCGACGGGCGCCCGTTGACGCCGCCTTGGCGGGCGGCGCTTGCCGACGCGGCGGCTCGGACGCGCGCGCTCTTTGGCGCGGGACGACCGGTCTGCGACGGCGTCGGCGGCCGGCTGCGGCTCGAACTGCGCGCCACCTGGCTCGGCGGCACACGGGTTCTGGATAAGCTGGAGGCGGTCGGCTTCGACGTCTACACGCGGCGTCCGACGCTGACCAGGACGGATGCGCCCGGGATCCTCTGGCGGACGCTTTCGTGGACCAGGGACCCTTCCATGCGGACGCGCGGCTAAGGCACCGAGGTTGTGGCAAGAGATACGAGCTTCTACTACTCGTTCCTGGTTCTGCCGGCCGACCAGCGCCGCGCCATCGTCGCCGTCTGGGATTTCTGCCGCGCGGTGGACGATGCGGTCGACGAGACGCCGGCGGAGCACAGCGCCGCCGCCGTGCAGCACTGGCGGGAAGAGGTGGCGCGCTGCTTCGACGGCGCCGCGCCGGCGACGCCGCAGGGTCGGGCGTTGCAGCCGCTCATCGCCGCTTATGCGCTGCCGCGTTCGGCCTTCGACGCACTGGTGGAAGGCGTCGAGATGGACCTGCACGGGCGCCGCTACGAGACGTTCGAGGAGCTGTACGAGTACTGCATCCGGGTCGCCTCGGCGGTCGGCTTGATGTGCGTGCAGATCTTCGGGTGCCAGGATCCGGCCGCCCGGCGGTACGCGATCGATCTCGGCGTCGCGCTGCAGTTGACCAACATCCTGCGCGACGTGCCGGGCGATCTCGGTCTCGGCCGCGTCTATCTGCCGCTCGAGGATCTGCGGCGCTTCGGAGTCAGCGAAGCGGATCTCGGCGCCGAGGTCACGCACTCCGGGCGCGGCGTGCGTTCGCCGCAGGTGAAGGCGCTCCTCGCGTTTGAGGGCGAGCGCGCCCGCCAATACTACGCGCGCGCCGACGCCACGTTGCCGCGCGCCGAGGCCCGGCGGCTCGTTGCGGCGCGCATCATGGGGAACGTCTACCGCGGCATCCTCGATCGCATCGAACGCTCCGGCTACGACGTCTTCAGCGAGGTCATCCGCGTGCCGCGGCCGCGCCGCGCCCTGATTGCGGCGGGGACGTGGGCGCGGACGCTGGTGACCGGCAGGTGAGCGAGGTCGCCGGATGGACGGCCTCGACGCAGACGCCTGTATTCGACGCGGCGGTGATCGGTGCCGGCGTCGCCGGGCTCGCGGCGGCCACGGCGCTCGCCGAGCGCGGCCTGCGCGTGATCGTCCTCGAGGCGCGCGGTCAGCTCGGGGGGCGGGCCACCGCTTTTCGCGATCGGGAGACGGGTGAGCTCGTCGACAACGGCCAGCACGTGCTGTTCGGGTGCTATCGCCAGACGTTCGAGTTGCTGCGCCGCATCGATGCCGTACGTCACGTTCGTGTACAGCCGTCGCTCGAGGTGCCGTATCTCGATCGGACGGGTACCCGGACGGTGCTGAAGTGCCCGAGGTGGCCCAGCCCCTTCCACCTGCTGGCGGGTGTCTTCCGGTGGGACGCGCTGAGCGGCAGGGAAAAGCTGGCGGTTCTGCGCGTCCGCCGCGATCTGTTCGCGCCGCCCCGGCGCGATGCGCCGGACGCTACCGTCGCCGACTGGCTGACGCGGCGCCGGCAGTCCGGCCGCCTTCGCGAGTGGCTCTGGGAGCCGCTGGCGGTCGCGGCACTCAACCAGTCGCCCGCCGAGGCCTCGGCGCTGGCGTTTCTGCAGGTGCTGTCCGCGATGTTCAGCCGCGGCGACCGCACCGACTCGTCGATCGCTCTTTCGGAGGTGCCGCTCCACGAGATGTACGCGCTACCGGCGCGGCATTACGTCGAGCAGCGGGGGGGCGAGGTGCGCGTCAACGCGCTCGCCCGCGTCCGGATCGAGCGCGGCGCGGTCGCGGCGGTTGACGTGCGCGGCGAGCCGATCACCGCCCGGGCCGTTGTCGCGGCGGTGCCCTGGTTTGCTCTCGAGACGCTGCTGACCGGCGAGACGGCGCCGCTCTCGACAATCGTCGCGAACGCCGCCGCCATGGACGCCAAGCCGATCGTGACGGTGAATCTCTGGTACGACCGCACCGTGATGGAAGACGAATTCGTCGGTCTGCCTGGCCGTCAGATGCAGTGGGTGTTCGACAAGCGGCGGGTGTTCGGCGAGTCGGCGTCGCATCTGTCGCTGGTGGCGAGCGGCGCCGAGCTGCTGGCGCCGCAGGGGACCGAGGCGCTCGTCGGGCTGGCCGCGCGCGAGGTGGCCGACGCGATACCTGGCGCGCGCCAGGCGCGTCTGATCCGCGGCACCGTCATCCGCGAAAAGCGGGCGACGTTCTCCGTCGCGCCCGGACAGCCGCCGCGGCCGGCCGTGACCACGCCGGTACGAGGGCTGTATCTGGCGGGCGACTGGATCGACACGGGATTGCCGGCGACAATCGAGAGCGCGGCGGCCGCCGGCCATCGCGCCGCTGCCGCCATCCTGGAATCGAGCGGGCGAGGCGGGTGAAGGACATGCAATCAGTCATCGTTCACTATCAGGAGATCGCACTCAAGGGCAGGAACCGTCCGTGGTTCATCGCCCGTCTGACGCGCAACATCCGCGCGGCGGTCAAGGGGCTCGACGTGCCGGCGGTCCGCGTGCTGATGGGACGCATCGAGGTCGAGCTCGGCCCGGCGTCCACGTGGGAGTCGGTGCGCGATCGGCTGTCGACCGTCTTCGGTATCGCCAACTTCTCGAGAGCCGGACGGGCGCCGCTCGACGTCGATGCCATCGCCGCCGCCATCCTGAAGGACCTCGGCCCCGAGGATCCGGCGAGCTTCCGCGTTTCGGCGCGCCGCGCCGACAAGCGCTTTCCGCTGACGTCGCCACAGATCGAGCGGGAGGTCGGCGGCCGGATCAAGGAGGCGCGCGGCTGGCACGTGGACCTCGACGAGCCGGCGTTGACGATCAACGTCGAGGCGCTCACGCGCGACGCGTTCTATGCCTTCGGCAAGGAGCGCGGTCCGGGCGGGCTGCCGGTCGGCGCCAGCGGCCGCGTCACCTGCCTGATGTCGGGAGGGATCGACTCGCCGGTGGCGGCGTGGCGGATGATGCGCCGCGGCTGTCGCGTCCATCTCGTGCACTTCCACAGCTATCCGATCCTGTCGCGCGCGTCGCAGGAGAAGGCGCAGGAGCTGGCGCGATCGCTGGCGCGTTTCCAGTTCGACTCGAAGCTGTTCATGGTCGCTTTCGGCGAGATCCAGCAGCGCGTCGTCCTGGCGGTGGCGCCGCCGCTGCGGGTGGTCATCTACCGGCGGCTGATGATGCGGATCGCCGAGCGGATTGCCACGCGGCAGCACGCGCAGGCGCTCGTCACAGGCGAGGTCGTCGGCCAGGTGGCGTCGCAGACGCTCGAGAACATGGCGACGATTGGCAGCGTGGTGTCGCTGCCGGTGCTGCGCCCGCTCGTCGGCATGGACAAAGAAGAGATCACCGCCGAAGCGCAGCGGATCGGGACCTATCCGATCTCGATCGTTCCCGATCAGGACTGCTGCACGCTGTTCACGCCGCGGCACCCGGCGACCCGGGCGAAGCGGGACGATGTGGAGCGCGCCGAGGCGGAGCTGCCGATCGACGATATTGTCGCCAGGTCGGCCGACGAGGCCGTGGTGGAGCACCATCGTTTTCCCATATAGAATTGACCCGTGAAAATCTCAGCAGGCAAGCTCGCAGGCATGAAGGCAGTGGCCGACGATCGCGGCGTCATCGCGGCGGCGGCGATGGATCAGCGCGGGTCGCTGCAGAAGTCGCTGGCCAAGGAGCGCGGCGGCACCGTCGGCGACAAGGATCTCGAGGAATTCAAGATCCTCGTCACGGAGGTGCTCACCCGGCACGCCAGCGCGATTCTGCTCGATCCGGAGTGGGGGCTGCCGGCGAGCAAGCGCCGCGCGAAGGGTTCGGGGCTACTGCTCGCCTACGAAAAGACCGGCTACGACGCCGCGACGCCGGGTCGCCTGCCCGACCTGCTCGACCTGTGGTCGGTGCGCCGGATCAAGGAAGCCGGCGGCGACTGCGTGAAGATCCTGCTCTACTACGCGCCGAACGACGCGCCGAAGATCAACGACCACAAGCACGCCTGGGCGGAACGCATCGGCGACGAGTGCCGCGCCAACGACATCCCGTACTTCCTCGAGATCATCGCCTACGAGCAGGGGCTCGACGAAAAAGGGCTCGAGTTCGCGAAGAAGAAGCCGCAGCTCGTCGAAGCCTATATGCGCGAGTTCACCAAGGATCGCTACGGCGTCGACGTGCTGAAGGTGGAAGTGCCGATCAACATGAAGTTCGTCGAGGGCACGAAGGCGTTCGGCGGCCAGGCCGCCTATTCCCGCGAGGAAGCCAAGGCGTGGTTCCGCAAGACCGCCGAAGCGACCGCGCGACCGTTCATCTACCTGTCGGCCGGTGTCAGCAACGCCGAGTTCAGCGAAACGCTGGATCTCGCCGGCGAAGCCGGCACCCGGTTCTCAGGGGTGCTGTGCGGTCGCGCCACCTGGAAGGACGGCATCCCGATCTACGCCAAGCAGGGAGCCGACGCGTTCCGCAGCTGGCTCGAGAACGAGGGCGTGAAGAACATCGCCAACGTGAACGCGCGCCTCAAGCCGGCCCGCCCGTGGTTCGAGTTCTACGGCGCCAAGAACGCGGACGACCTCGGCTAGGAAGGACAGAAGGAGGGCGAAGCCATGAAGCGAGCCCCGCTCGTTCGTGTCCTCCGCCCTCCTTCGTGTCCTTTATTTCTTATCTAGGACTTCGACGCCGGAGACCGGTCCCAGGCACGTGTTCCCTGTGTAGGGAACGCGGATCGAGGTTGCGCCGAGCTCGGCGGTGCCGGTGAGCGTGATGGCGCACGAGGCGATGTCGGGGGTCGAGGCCGTGCCCTGGGCCTGCCAGGTGATCGTCGTGCCGCTCAGCGTGCCGCTGGCCGTGCCGACGGCGTGCAGTCCGCCTGCGCAGGTCGCGTTGAAGGAGCCGGCTGCCGCCGTGGCCGACTGCTGGCTGGGCGTCCACGTGAAATCGGTGCAGCTCGATGCCGACGGGATGATGTTCGTCGACGCCGACTTCCACGTCCCGACCAGCGCATCGGCCGTCGGCGCCGCGGCGCTCGTCGGCGCGATGGTCTTGCTGTCGTATCCGTAGCATCCAGCGGCCGTGGCACAGGCCAGAACCGCACCCGCGAAATAGAGGACGGGGTGTTTCATGGGGACCTGGGACTTTCGCAGGGGAGGCGTGAATTATACCATAGCGGAATGTCGATTCTGAAGGTCGCGCACATGGGGCACCCGGTGCTCCGCACCCCCGCCAGCGCGATCGATCCCGCCGATATCAAGTCGCCCCGCATCCAGCAGCTCATCGACGACATGCTGGAAACGATGAAGGAATACAACGGCGTCGGCCTGGCGGCGCCGCAGATCCACGAAGGACTGCGGCTGTTCGTCGCCGGCTTTGCCTCGCGCCCCGGCGACGAGGACGAGGAGGACGAGCCGGACACGCACGTGCCGCTGATGACGCTGATCAACCCCGTGATCACCCCCCACGGGACGACCGTCACCGAGGACTGGGAAGGCTGCCTGAGCATCCCCGAGGTCAGGGGCCGCGTCCCGCGCGCCCAGGAGATCGACGTGACGGCGTACGATCGCCGCGGCAAGCGCATCACGGTCCACGCCCGCGGCTTCACCGCCCGCGTGATTCAGCACGAGACCGATCACCTGAACGGCGTGCTGTTCCTCGACCGGATGACGTCGTTGATGACGCTGACGTATCTCGAGGAGTTCCGCCGCTACTGGAGTTCGCGCGACGCGCCGGAAGAGTAGCATCGGCGCCCCCTCGCGGACGCACGTCGAGGAACGCGGATCACGCGGAATAGGTTGACCGCTTCCGCTCCATCTCGCGTTCGGACTTCAGCCGCTCCAGCTCCACCTCGGTGTGATCCGCGAACTGCATCGCGTCCGCAATCGCGCGGTGCCCGGCCCGATCGGCGATCAACCGGTGCATCTGCTGGCAGACGCGTCGGTACGCCGGGTGGCCCTGCGGTGCGGTCCGCAGCTCGATGACGTGCATCGCTTCGCGGGCGTTCATCTCCACGTAGAAGCGCACGCGGTGGGCCATGGCGACCGCGTAGGGCGCTGCCGCCGTCAGGCCGGCGCTGTGGATCGCCTCGTACAGCTCGGCGGAGGCGTCCATCACACGCGTCCACGCGTCGAGCACGCCCGCCTCGCCGAGCGCGTCCGGCTCGGAATAGCCGTGGCGCGTCGAGAGCGGCTGCCACTCGAGCGTCAGCAGCCGGTGCCGCTGCAGATCACGGAAGGCCCCGTAGTCGGTGAGCACGTCGAAGCGATAAGCCGTGCGCTCGAAGGCGCGCCCGGGGCGATGGCGGCGGTTCCCGCGCATGCCGACGTAGGCCCGCAGCACGCCGGCCCGATCGTCGGGGCTCAGGCGGCGCGCCAGAGCCAGCAGTTGATCGTCGGGGAGGCCGGTTGCGGCGTAGATCGCGGCGGCCGCCACTTTCACTTCGCCGTCGGGATCGAAATCCGTCAGCGTCACTTCGTCGCGGTCGCCCGGCGCCTCGTTGCCGGCGAGCGCGGCGGCCGTCGCGGCGGTGGCGTGCCGGCAGGCGGCGAGATACTCGCTCCACCGTCCGCCGCGGTCCGGCTGATCGACGCGCGTCAGGAACGCCGGAATGATCTTGCGCAGCTCCTCGAGCATCTGGCGTCCGTACTCGCGCGCCTCGTCGAGCGGACTCGCCTGCAGCCGCAGGAGCAGCGCCTCGAAGGCCTGGCCGGTGCCGTAGATGCCGACGTTCGACTGCGTCGCCGCCGGCAGCAAACCGCGCAGCGTGTCGAGCGCCTTGGCGCGGACGGCGGCCCGGTGCACCGCCTCGGAATCCTGCGGCGCCTTGGGGAATCGCGTCGCGAAGTGAGCCTGCATCGCCGGGATGAGCGACGCATACGTCTCGAACGCCGCGTCCATCGTGCCGACGTACTGTTCGCGAAGCGCGCCTTCCAGTTCGGCCGGCACGTGATAGCGCCAGCGTCCGTGGAGCTTGTCGGTGTAGGCCACGTAACGCGTCGACTGCTCGAGATAGGCCATCAGCCGTCCCCATTCGAGCGTCTTGGTCAGCACGTTCGACACGTACTCGCAGGCGATATGGGCGCCGCCGAGCTGCGCCACTGAATCATCGCCGTACTCGTTGAAGACCTTCGCGTAGAGCTTCTCGGCCCGTTCGAGGCCGACCGAGCTGGCGGCCACCGCCCCCTCGAGATTGCCTGCGAACTCGTCGAGGAACAGCCGCCGCAGCGACTTCGACGACCGTGAATAGCGCGCGAACAGCGCCCCCTTGACCGTTTCAGGAAGGTTGGTGAGGCCGAAGACGTGGCGGTCGGTGTTGGTGAAGAATGGTGCGAGCGCTTCCCGCTCCGCCGGGGTGAAAGTCTCGGGCGGCGTGATCACGACCGAGGATTGTACATTGAGCGGTCCTGCGTGACCGGTGGTCAACGCAAGAAGAAGGGTCGGTCATGAGTCAGTTCAGCCATCGTCTCGAGGTGCGCTTCCGCGACTGCGACGCGATGGGGCACACCAACAACGCGGTGTACCTGACCTATCTCGAGCAGGCGCGCTTCGCCCACTGGCGATCGCTCTGGGGCTTCGGCAATCCGCCCGCCCCGAGCGGCGTCGAGGGGCAGACGCCGCCGCAGCTGCCCGGCGTGATCCTCGCGCGCATCGAGGCCGACTACAAGCGCCCGTCCCGCTACGGCGACACGCTGGAGGTGCGCCTGACCGTCGCCGACATCGGGCGCACCAGCTTCCGCTACGAGTACGACGTCGTCGACGAGCAGGGACGCACTGTGCTGACGGCCAAGTCAGTCCAGGTGATGTACGACTACGCCACGAGCCGGCCCGTGCCGATTCCCGACTCGATCCGCGCGCTGCTGGTTCCCGGGAGCCGCTCGTAACGGATCCGCGCGACCTATAAGACGCGCCTTCTCATCGCTCTCGGAACGTCTCGGCGCTGGCCGGAGCCGCGAAGTCGTAGACGCGGCTGCCGACGCGGGCCTTGACGCTGCAGGTCGCGCGCATCTGCAGGAAGTCGAGCGTGCCGCCAAGGCCGCGTCCCTCGCGTCCGCGCGTGACGGTCGTCTGCGCGACGTCGAGCGTCAGCGTGGCGTCGACGCCGTCGTTCCGGGCGCGCACCACGATGCGCGACGGCTGTCCCGTGCCCGAGCCGTTTGTTTCGTCGATGGCGGCGTCGGTCGAGAACGCCAGCGGGCCGTCGGGTCCCAGCACGCCGAGAAAGCCGGGGACGTGCTCAGGATCGGCGGCGTCGGCTGGCGGCCGCACGCGTCCGTAGACGAACGACAGGCCTTCTCCCTGTACCTGGCCCCACTGCCACGAGACGCCGTCCCAGAATCCCCAGTTGTGGTCGTGGTAGGCGCGGCCGCCGGAAAGTGCGATGGTCGTGTCGCCGACCCGCAGTTCGCCGTCGAGCGCCCCTACCGTCACCGGCACGACATAGCCGGAGATCCATCCGCCGGCACCCTGCAGCACGAACGGCGGCACGGCGCGTGCGGGATCGCCGCGCACGACAAGCGTCCCGACCACGCTGGCGTGTCCGGTTTCCGCCGGCAGATCCAGCGAGATCCGGTAATCGGTGCCGACGAGGCGAACGCTGTTCAGGCCGAACGTGAGGTCGGGCGCGTCCTTGACGAGATCCGCCGACGCAGCGACCGCTCCCGACGAGTAGGCGCTCATCACCCCGCCGCGCTCGAGCTGTAGACGCACGCCGACCTCACGCTGCCCGGCCGAGCGTTCGCGGCCCGACATGAATGTGAGGTAGAAGCGCGTTCCGTTGGCGGTGCCGTTGAAATACAGCCACTCGGCCCACGAGGCGGCGCGCGCCGGCACCGCAGGGATCGCATGAAAGCGATCGATCGACCGCAGCACCTGCCCCGGATCGGCCGCCAACCACGCGCGGTCGGCCGCGGTGTCGGTCCATCCCGCGATGGCCCTCGTCTCCACAGCGCCCAGTTGCCGCTCCGCCGAAGGAATGCCGCTGCGCACCACGATCGGCACCGCTCGGCCGTCGTGACGCAGATACATCGTGTCGCGTGCGGTGGGCGAGAGCGCCTGGACGCCCTGGAAAGGGCCGCCCGGGCGGAGCGTGTAGAGCACGAATGCCGCGTTGGCGAGCCGTCCGGACGCCGACCCGATCACGACGTCGCCGCCGCCCGCGAGCGCCGGCGCCCGCGCCTGCCGCAGGATGACGTCGCCGACGCCGAGCAGCGTGACCATGACGCCGACGCCGAGGCCGAATCCCGTTGCCAGCACGGCGCTCCGGATCGGACGCGCGGCCAGCGAGCGCAGCGCCACCCTGACGATCATCGTCGTCCCTCCTCGACGATCGCGCCGTCGCGCATCTGCACGGTGCGCCGAGCGGCCGCGGCCACCGCCGGATCGTGCGTCACGACCACGATCGCGGTGCCGTCGCGGTTCACCTGGTCGAAGAGCGAGACGATCTGCGCGCCGGTCGCCTGATCCAGCTCACCGGTTGGTTCGTCGGCGAGCAGCAGCGACGGCCTGTTCGCCAGCGCGCGCGCGATCGCCACCCGCTGCATCTCGCCGCCCGACAGCTCCGACGGCCGGTGCGCCGCCCGCTGCGAAAGCCCGACATAGTCGAGCAGTTCCCGCGTCCGGCGGCGCCGCTCGGGGCCGGCCACTCCGGCTTCCGCCTGGGGCAGCTCCACGTTCTCGCACGCGGTCAACATCGGCAGCAGGAAGAAGCGCTGGAAGACGAACCCGAGGCGGCGCAGCCGCAGCCGGCTCCGCGTGGCGTCCGGCAGGCGGCTCACGTCCTCGCCGTCGACGAGCACTTTGCCACTCGTCGGCACGTCGATGCAGCCGAGCAGGCTGAGCAAAGTGCTCTTGCCGCATCCTGACGGCCCGACGATGCTGACGTAGTCGCCGGACGCGATGCCGAGCGACACGCCGCGCAGCGCCCGTACCGGTCCGGCCGGCATCGGAAAAACCCGCGACACCTCGCGGGCTTCGATCACAGGAATGCTCACGATCCAACCTCGCGCCGCAGCGTCGCCGCCACCGGGAGCGTCGCGACCAGCCGCATCGGGTAAAGCGCCGCGGCGACGGCGCCCACGGCCATCAACGACGCGTGCAGCACCACCGCGCGTGGCGTGAAGACGAAGAAGTGCGCGTCCGCCGGAATGCCGGGCAGCGAGCGCAGGATGGCGTCCAGCCACAGCGAAAGCGCGGCTCCCAACGGCACCGCCACCGCGCCGCCGATGCCGACGAGCAGCAGCGACTCGAAGAACACGCCGGCGACGACGCGCCGCCGCGACAGACCGAGCGCGCGGAGCGCCGCGATTTCGCCCAGCTGCTGGTTCACGGAGACGGTCAGCAGCACCGCTACCAGCAGCAGCCCGAAGAAGAGCGTGACGGTCGTCAGCACGCTCGACAGCTGGCGGAAATAGGAGAACTCGACACGGCTGAACCGCTCGACGAGTTCTGCGTTGGTCACCACGTACAGCGACGGCGCGATCGACCGGATCGCCGCCGCCGCCTGGTCGGCGTCCTGTCGCGAGGCGACGAGCAGCATGTCGGCGCGATCGGGATCGGAGCCGCCGCAGAGCGCGGCGAACGCGCGATACGACAGCGCCGCGCTGAGCGCGTCCGCGGCGTCGTTCTGGAAGTCAGCGATGGCCTCGACCACGACGGTCAGCGGCAGAGGCGGCGCGGCGCCGCCGCAGCGGCCGCGCAGCGACACCGGGGTGCCGGGCTCCAGCCCGAGCTGCCGCTCGACGTTGCGATTGACGACGATCGTGAACGGCGCCTCGGATGACGCCCGCGCCCGGCCGGGCGCGATAGTCCAGGGCACCGGCTGTGAGGGATCGACGCCGACGATCGCGATCTGACGCCCCGCGCCGCGCCCCTCGACGTCGGCCGATCCCAGCGACACACGCTGCACCGCGGAGATGGTCGGCAGGCGCCGCAGCGCCGACACGAGCGAGGCGACCTTCTCGATCGGCGGCCCGGCGATGCTCGCGCTGTCGCTCGCCATCACCCTCACGTCGAACCGGGAGCGATCGAGCCGCTCGCGGAACGACACGAGAAGGCCGTTCGAGAGCAGGAGCATGTCGAAGAGCAGCGCGCCGATGGCCGCAACCCCGAGCACGGCAAGCGCGGTCCGTCCCGGTTCGCGCCGCACGCGCAGCCAGGCAAATCGAAAAGCCAGACGCGTCACCGCCGGATTCTCGCGAGCGTCCGCCGCCGCAGGATGGTCCAGCCGGCCGCGAGGCTGGCGAGCACGCCGACCGGCAGCGCGATGATTGCCGACCGCACGACGATCGCCGGCGTGACCTGGAGGAAAATCAGCGACGTGTCGTAGCGCCACTGAAAGAAGCGGTTGAACGCCGGCTGGGCCGCGAGCGCGATCGCCACGCCGAACGCGACGCCGATCACGGCGATGCTGGCGCCCTCGACGAGCACCTGCGTCAATAGTCGTCCGCGAGTGAATCCGATCAGCCGCAGCGTCGCCATCGTCTCGCGCCGCTCGTCGACGAGCATGACCATCAGTGCAAGCAGGAACGCGCCGCTGCCGAACACCGTGACGATGGCGATCGCCAGGTGGAAGCGGTCGAGTACGGCAAAGGTCGCCGCGCGATCGTCCGGCGCCGATGTGGGGCGGGCGGTGAGGCCGGGGAGCCGCTGCGCCACGCTGGCGGCGAAGGCGGCCGCATCCCCTGGCGTCGCCAGCCGGACGTTGATCGTCGTGACGGCCGTGTCGTGCAGGTCCGGCAGGTGCACGCGAGCTTCGCGCCTCGGCTGCGCAAAACGCATGGGATCGGGAACCGGGTCGTAGACGCCGGCGATGCGGAATCGCTTCGCGTCGGCGCCGGCCGCATCAGGCGACAGCTCGACGAGCTGGCCGATCGCGAGATGCTCGCGCTCGAGAAGCTGCCGCGACACCAGCATGTCGGGAGTCCCTGCCTGGGCCAGCATCATCAGCAGCGCGAGCAGCGGCATCCGTCCATCGTATGCTGCTCCGATGGGTGATTCGCGCGCGGTGCTCGTCCCGGCCGGCAATCCGTCGGAGTGGACCGGGCCGACCGGCAACAACACGTGGCTGATCCGCGGACGCGAACCGGCGCTCGTCGACGCGGGCACCGGCCGGCCGGAACACGTCGCGGCGGTGGCAGCCGCGCTCGATGGCGCGCCGCTCGCCCGCGTGCTCATCACCCACTGGCATCCGGATCACGTCAGTGGTCTGCCGGCGCTCAAGGATCGCTGGAAAGCGCTGCTCGTGGTCGAATCAGGCACCGCCCCGGTGCCTGCCGGCGATGGCGAGCTGGAGATCGTTCCGACCCCCGGACACTCGCCGGATCACCTGTGCTTCTTCGATCGCGCCTCGGGCGATCTCTTCTGCGGCGACCTGGTGCGTCGCGACGGCTCGATCGTGATTCCTGCGAGCAAGGGGGGCAACCTGCGCGCATATCTCGAGTCGCTTCGCAGGGTGCGCGATCTGGCACCGCGCCGCCTGCTGCCCGGCCACGGACCGATCGTCGAGGATCCGATCGCGCTGATCGATGCCTACCTCGCGCACCGCGAGCAGCGTGAGCAGCAGATTCTCAAGGCGATCCTCGACGGCGCCCGCACGGTGCCGGATATCGTACGCCGCGTGTATCCGGCATTGCCCGAATCGCTCGCCGACGCTGCGGCCGAGAGCGTCCGCGCCCATCTGGTGAAGCTGGGAGCAGAAGGGAGAAGGCAGGAGACCGGGTGATCTGTTGACGCCCGCCACCGCCGACTGTCCTCAGGCCGGCTGGTAGCCCGGCGGCAGATCCGGCGCCCGTTCCAGCTTGCGCGCCGCTTTGGGCAGCGCGTCGCGAACCACCTGTTCGAGTTCCTCGAGATAGGCCACGAAGCGGGCCCGGCCGTCGGGTGTCATGCGATACAGCGTCTGCGGCCGTCCACCTTCGGCGCCGCGCCAGGCTTCCAGAAGTCCGGCCTCCTGCAGCACGTCGATGTGCCGGCTCAGGTTGCCGTCGGTGAGCGCGCAGAGCCGTTTCAGCTCGTTGAACACCACCCCTTCGGGACGCGTCACGAGCGTCGTCATGATCCCGAGGCGGGCTTTTTCGTGCAGGACACGATCGAGCCCCTCGTAGGCGTATCGGCCAGGTTCGTCGCGGTGCGGATGTTTACGGGGCATGGTTTTTGGGTCTCACGGCAGATCGTGGGATCGTTCGAGGTTCCACCAGAGCACGGCTGCCGACAGCAGCTGGCCGGCGCCGAAGGTGCCGCCGACCGCCCAGCCGCTCAACGCGTCCGGCCCTGGCGCCTTCCACAGCAGCGCGCTTCCCGAGACGAGATAGAACAACGCGATCCAGCCGCTGGCGCGCGGCAGGTACGGACGGCAGGCGCTCACCCCGGTGCCGAAACAGATCGCCCACAGCCCGGGCAGCAGCGGCGTCAGTCCCCCGTGTCCTGAGGGGAGGCAGATCGTGATCGCCACGCCGGCGGCGAGGCTCGGCAGGAACTGACCGATCACGCGACGGGTCTGTCGCCGTCCGCTCGCCTCTTCGTGAACGACGTAGTTGTAGACGATTTCGCAGGTGCCGACGAACGCCGCCGCGACGGCGATCGTCGTCCAGTACAGCATGAACCCGAGCGGATCGCGGTGCAGGCCTTCCGGCTGCAGCCAGGCGGCGGCAAGGCCGATCGCGCCCGACGAGGCGACCGGCAGCGACCGATAGCCGCGGTAGACCTCGCCCTTCGCCATCTGGCGATGGATCTCGGCGATCTGGTCCAGGGCGCGCGCGGTGTCCATGGATCTACTTTGCCGTGTAAAGACGGAGCCGTCAAGACGAGACGCGCCCGCGCCGCGCCGGGACGGCGCGTCCGGTGTAGGCTGGCAGCGATGGAGACCTACCCGAACGCCCAGTTGCTGACCACTCCGGCCGCGCTGTCGGCGGCGCTGGCCGCTCCGCCCAAACGGCTCGTCCTCGATCTGCGTCCGGCCGAGGACTTTGCCGCCGGCCACCTGCCCGGCGCGGTGCACCTCGATCTCTGGGGGCTCTCGCTCGTCGACACCGATCCGGCGCCGTTGAAGGCGTTCATGTGGATCATCGACCATCTGCTCAACCTGCGTGGGGTCGACGCGGCGACTCCGGTCGTCGTCTACGATCATCAGTCGGGAATGCGGGCCGCGCGCGCGTTCTGGTTCCTCGAGTACTTCGGCCACGCGCAGGTGCAGGTGCTCGACGGAGGGTTTGGGGCGTGGGTGTCGGCGGGGCTGCCGGTCACGCGTGAGGCGGCGGCGCCGGCGCTGAGCGCCTGGAGCGGCGCGCCGCGAGCCGAGACGCTGGCCACCTGGCGCGACGTCCAGGCGCGGCTCGGCAGCGCCGACGCGGTGATCCTCGACACCCGCAGCGACGAGGAGTATCACGGCACGCTGGTCCGCGCGAAACGCGGCGGCCGGATTCCCGGCGCCGCCCACGTCGAGTGGAAACGCAATCTCGCCTCCGACGGGTCGTTCAAGCCGGCGGCGGAACTGCGCGCGCTCTACGAGCAGGCGGGGGTCACGCCCGACAAGGAGATCGTCGCGTACTGCCAGGGCGGGTACCGCGCCGCGCATGCGTATCTCGCGCTGCGCCTGCTCGGGTACCCGAGGGTGCGCAATTACACCGGGTCGTGGAAGGAATGGGGGGACAGGGAGGAGTTGCCGATCGAGAAAGGATGACGCGCGGGGACGGGCGACAGTGCTAAGGGTGCTAAGGGCGCCAAAGGTGCTAAGGGTGCTGGTGCTAGGGTGCTAAGGGTGCTAAAGGTGCTGGCGCCAAAGGTGCTGGGGCCAAGGGTGCTCTTGGCTAGTCGGGGTCGGGGCGATCCAGTGTCTTGAGCCATCGCAGGTTGGCGATCATGGCTCGGCCGCAGAGGTTGGTCATCTGCTCGGCGACCTCGGGAGAGAAATAGCCGCGTTGCTTGCCGTCGCGGATACAGTCTTTGGTCTCGCCGAGCGAGGCGCGGGCGGTCTTGAAGTAGGGCTTCTGTTCCTTGTGCCTGAACTTGTAGAAGCCTTCCGCCTGATTGCGGCACGCCGACGAGACGGCGTCGCGCAGGTTGCTCGTAAACCGGAAGTCCTTCGAGGCCGGTGCGGACTCGGTGTGATGGATGATCATCTGCCGCAACTCGTCGGCCAGTCGCCAGCAAATCAGATCTTCGTGCGATCTCGGCATGGTCTCTGCTCATGGCGAGATCCGTGCCGTTGATCTGGCGTCGATTTACGAGGCAAAATGAGGCGGTGAGAAGAGTGTCCCGAAAACGTCGCAGTTTCTGCGCACGGCACCCTTCGCACCCTTCGCACCCTTCGCACCCTGCGCACCCTGCGCACCCTGCGCACCCTGCGCACCCTTCAGCACCCTTAGCACCAGCACCCTAGCACCCCCGGCACCCTTAGCACCTTTGGCACCGACATGAATGCAGTCATCGATTTCATCAACACGAATCGCGACAAGTACGTCGACGAACTCAAGGCCTATCTCGCGATCCCGAGTATCAGCGCGCTGCCCGAGCACGCCGGCGACGTCAAACGCTGCGCCGCGTGGACGGCCGACGAGATGCGCCGCATCGGCATGGAGAACGTGCGGCTGGTCGAGACGCCCGGCTTTCCCGTCGTCTACGGCGACTGGCTGAACGCGCCTGGGGCGCCGACGATCCTGTTCTACGGCCACTACGACGTGCAGCCGGTCGATCCGTTGAATCTGTGGGAGTCGCCGCCCTTCGAGGCGACGGTGCGCGACGGCGAAATCTATGCGCGCGGCGCCGCCGATGACAAGGGCCAGGTGTTCATGCACTTCAAGGCCATCGAGGCCCACCTGAAGCAGAACGGCCGGCTGCCGTGCAACATCAAGGTGATCCTCGAAGGGGAAGAAGAGGTCGGCTCCGCCAATCTCGACAACTTCGTCAAGGATCACCGCGACGAACTCGCGGCCGACGTCGTCGTCATCTCCGACTCGCCGATGTTCGACCGCGGCATCCCGTCGATCTGCTACGGCCTGCGCGGGCTCGTCTACTTCCAGATCGATCTGCGCGGCACCAAGTCGGATCTGCACTCGGGATCGTTCGGCGGCGCCGTCGCCAATCCCGCGTTCGTGCTCGCCAACCTGCTGGCGCAGATGAAGGATCGGGGCGGCCATATCAAGATCCCTGGCTTCTATGACGCCGTGCGCGAGTTGACCGACGCCGAGCGCGAGCAATGGAAGAAGCTGCCCTTCAACGAGAAGCGCTACGCTCGTGAGCTGGGCGCGCCCAAGCTGTGGGGCGAAACCGGCTACTCGACGCTGGAGCGCGTCTGGGCGCGGCCGACCTTCGAGGTCAACGGCATCCTTTCGGGTTTCACCGGCGAAGGCGCCAAGACTGTCATCCCGGCGGTGGCGATGGCCAAGGTCAGCATGCGTCTGGTGCCGAACCAGGATCCGGACACGATCGCGCAGCTCTTCGAAGACTACGTGAAGAAGGCGGCGCCGAAGACCGTCGAGGTGAAGGTGACGCGCATGCACGGCGGCAAGCCGTGGATGACCGAGTTCGACAACAAGTTCGTGCAGGCCGCCGGCCGCGCCATCAAGCAGGGTTTCGGCCAGGATCCCGTTTTCAACCGCGAAGGCGGCTCGATCCCTGTCGTCGCGACGTTCCAGGAGATCCTCGGGCTGCCGTCAGTGCTCTTCGGCGTCGGCTTGCCCGACGAGAACGCGCACGCCCCCAACGAAAAACTGGACCTGGGGAATTTCCACGGCGGCATCATCGCGTCGGCCTTTCTCTACGACGAGATCGCGAGGAGTTAGCGCGCCGGACCTGAAGGTCCGGCCTACATCTACGTGCGCCGACCTGAAGGCCTGGCCGACATCTGCTAGTGCCGGACCCGAAGGTCCGGCCTACATCTGCGTGCGCCGGACCTCGAGGTCCGGCCTGCCGTGTCGCTCTCAGGGGGTGTAGCGCGGACCTTCAGGTCCGCCCTCGGCGCGCTCACTTCTCCGGCATCTCCGCCGCCGTGTGGCGCAGCGTGGTGATGACGGCGTCGATGGCGTCGTGCACGGCGGGAACGTGGTGGTAGCCGTACCACAGGCTGTAGCCGATTGCGCCCATCCACAGCAGGTTCGACACCGGCGACATCCAGAGCAGCAGTCCTGGCGGTCCCGGGCGTGAGGCGGTCCGGTGCGCGGCGATGAACGGCATCGCGATCACCTGGTAGATGCCGATCACGATCACGAAACCGGCCCAGAGGGGAACACCGGTCGGGAGCGGCACGCCAAGCACGCTCTGGGTCGTCGCGAGCGAAAACAGCGCGAAGACCAGCATCAGCCCCATCGCGGCGCTGATCAGGCCGAAGACCGGCGCCGTCGCTGTCGACCACACCTGCGAGGCGTAGCTCGATCCGGCGCTCCAGGTGTGCGGCGCCGTCGTGTAGAGCCAGCGCCGCTTCCACTCGCGCTGCTGGCGCCACCAGTGGCGTTTCCAGTCCTTGTGGTTCCTGAAATTCGCGTAGTTGCGCTTCGTCTGATCGATCAGCGCCTGCGCCGTGAACGGACGGCCGCGCGCCGCGGCGCGCTCCTCTGAGGTCTCGGCGTAGGGAATGACGAACATCAGCACGCCGTAGACGAGCAGCCACGCGCCTCTGGTCAGGACCGCCAGCGCCACGAAGGCGACGCGGACGAACGTGACGTCGATGTCCAGGTAGGCGGCGAGTCCCGTGCAGAGGCCGCTAATCATTGCGCCCTCGCGGATCTGATAAAGCCGGCGGGTGGCGCCCCCGGCGCCGGCCGCCTTCTCTCCGGCCGCCGCGGCGTCGCCCGCCGCCGCCGTGTCGCTCGCGCCGGCGTCGACCGGTCCCATTTCGGTCAGGATGCGATCGATCTCGGCCGATCCAACCACCGTCTTGTGCGGGCCGAGCAGGCGTTCGCACTTGTCGGCGATGGCCTGTTCGAGGTCGGCGAGGATCTCGGCGCGATCCGGATTGTCGGCGAGCCGCGCGCCGGCGCGATCGAGGTAGGCCACGAGCGCGTCGTAGCCCGGTTCCTCGACGTGATAGGCGCGGCCGTTCAGGTTGATGGCGACCACTTTCTGCATGGCTAGCGTCCCATCTGGTTGAGCGTGGTGTTGATGTACTTCCAGTAGTCGTTCAGCTCGGCGAGCTGCGCGCGGCCGGCAGGGGTCAGCCGGTAGTACTTGCGTGGCGGTCCGGCATCGGATTCCTGCCACTCGTAGTCGAGCAGCCCGTCGCGGCGCATCCGGCTGAGGAGCGGATAGAGCGTTCCCTCCTGCGTGGCGAAGTCCGTAGCGGCCAGCCGCGTCAGCATGTCGGCGACATAGACCTTGTCCGCCGAGACAATCTTCAGGATGAGGAACTCGAGGAGCCCCTTCCGGAGCGCAGCGAACTTCTCGTTGGCGCCCATTGCCGTGAACAGCTACCTTGCCATAACAAGGTAGCAAGACGACAAGCCACACTCAAAAGTTCCGTTCCTTCGCCTCCTTCTATCCTTCCGTACACAAAAAAAGCCGGGCCCTCTTGCGAGAGCCCGGCCTCCCCTCCCGAACGAACTAGTGGTCTACCAGCTCACCCGGATTCCGAAGCGGATCACGCGAGGCGCGACGACGGCGCTGATCTGATTCGCCGTCGTTGCGTTCTGCGAAGGCCGCTGTGCCTGGACGGTGTTGAAGTTCCCCAGGTTGAAGAGGTCCATCGACGGCACCAGGTGCGACGTCATGAACTTGACCGGCCGTTCGACGTGGATGTCGACGTTCTGGAAGTTCGGCAGACGGTTCTCGCCGACCGGATCCAGCAGGACGTTGACCTGGCCGCCGTTGTTCGGGCGGTTCGGCGTCAGCACGGTGGTCTCATACGGATAGCCCTGGCGCGCGTTGTAGAACGCCGACAGGTTGATGCCCAAGGGCGCCTGATACATGCCGCTCATCTTGAACAGCCAGCGGGTGTTCACGAACACGTTGCCGAGGCCGCTGCCGGCGCTTGCGTAGTCGTACTGGAACCCGTCGCGATTGGCGATGTTGGTCGGATCCTGGAACGCGTCGGTCGTGCCGTAGTGCTGCACCGCGCTGTTGTAGGTGAAGCTGGTGTTCATCATCCAGTGATTCGACATCCGCTTCTGCGCGCTCGCCTCGACGCCGTTGAAGTCGCGCCACAGGTTCTGGTTCGTCAGCGTGGTGATTGAGCCGACGATGACGTTCGGCGTGTAGTAGGTCACCGCCGGGCAGCGGGCGCCCGAGGGGCAGGTGGCCGGATCCGGCGTGAAGGTGGCCGCCGAGTAGGCGGAACCGTCAGTCGGAATGCCGTTGGCCGGCGACCAGCTGAAGTCGTCGTACTTGCGCCAGATGTAGCTCACACCCGCCGCGAAGCCCTTGCCAATCTGGTGATCGACGCCGACGATGAACTCGCGCGTGCGGTCATCCTGCAGATTGGAATCGACCGTGTTCTGCGTCGTGACCACGGTTGGATTGTTCGGATCCCAGTTGCCGGTCGGCGTCACCAGCGTGTCGGTGGGCGCCGCCGCGCCGCCGGCCGCATTGACGACTTCGTTGGCCTGGACGAACTTGTCATGGTTGAAGTCGATCCAGCGATAGCGGGCGCTGACGCGGCTCACCGGGTTGATCTGACCAGCGACCGCGCCGGTGCCGACCTGGCCGTAGTAGACGGCATAGTTCGCCTTGATGATGCTCTGGCCGTTTCCCTTGAGGTCGTAGGTGAGGCCGAGGCGCGGCGAGAAGGTATTGAACGCGACGCCCGGATCGACGCCCGCGAAGGCGACGCCCGGCAGCCACTGCGGAAACAGCGGGTTGGCGACGACGCTCGACGCGTTGGCGACATCGTGGTTGTAGTCGTAGCGCAGCCCGAGCTGATAGGTGGCGCGGCCGTGCGTGATCGTGTCCTGCCCGTAGACCGCGTTGTTGGTCAGCGTGTAGGAGGTCTGGCCGTCACGCGTCAGCTGCAGCTGGCAGCCGTCGGCAACCGTCGAGCAGTCGTTCGCGTCGACCGACGCGGCCGCGGTCGGGAAGCGCGCCACCGCGTTGCCCGGCGTGTGCGTCGAGCCGTACGACAGCGCGTTCTTGTAGTAGGCGCCGACCCGGAACGCATGATCGCCGAGGATCTTCCCCGGGGCGAAGTAGTTCGCGTTGAACGTGATCTGGTTGGTCGGCCGGATGTTCACCGACTGCGCATTGTCGGGCGTCGAACGGCCGTTGGTGCTCGTGCTGATGATGAGCAGCGGCTGCACGTCGGCGAGCGACGGATCGTGGTAGTCGAGGATGAAGTTGTTGCCGACGTGCGCGTACTGCACGTCGAGCAGCAGCCGATCGCTGACCACCCACTGGTCGCCGAACTTGTAGGTCGGATTCGGACCGACGTCCCAGTAGTTCTTGAAGCCGTAGGTGGTGTTGACCTCGGTCTGACGCACCGTCGACTCGGGCGGCGTCGTGTCGCTGGCGTTGCGCGCGTTGCGCTCTTTCAGCGAGAACAGGTTGTAGAGCGAGAGCTTGTTGCCGTTGAACAGCTGGACTTCGCCCTTCAGGTTCGTCGTGCCGATGGTCGTCTGATCGGTGTTGAGACAGTTGTTGACGTCGTCGATCGGGTGCGCCAGCGGGTTGCCGCCCTGGTCGGCCTTGATCTGCTGGCAGGCGGCCGTCGGCTGGTAGAAGTTGATGACCCCGACCTTGACGTCCTGCTTGCCGTAGCTGCCCCAGACCCACGCCTTGCCGCGCTTGATCGGGCCGCCCATCTCGAAGCCGTAGTCGTTGATGTTCTGGATCGGGTTCCCCGAGCTGGCGCCGTTCTGCCGCATCGCGTCGGTGATGTTGTTCGACTCGAAGGCGTCGTTCGTGTTGAAGATGCGCGCCGAACCCTTGAACTTGTCGGTGCCGCTCTTGGTCACCAGGTTGACGCCGACGCCGCCGGTCTGCTGCGTCACGTCGACGCCGCCGGTGTTGACGGTCATTTCCTGGAACGCGTCGAAGTCGTAATAGGTCGGCGAGGCGCCCGTCGCGGCCATGTCGGTGATGTCGACGCCGTCGAGCGACCACTTGGTGTTGGTCGGGTTGCCGCCGCGCGACACGAAGTTGGACTGCTGGCCCGACATGTTGCCGCCGATGTTCTCGCGGTCCATGGCGATGCCGGCCGTCTGCTGCAGGATGACCCACGGATCGCGCGCCGAGGGAATGCTCTGCAGCTGGTCGAGCGTGAAGGTCTGCTTGGTGCCGGTCTGCTTGGTGTCGATGATCGGGCTCTCGCCCGTCACCGTCACGGTCTCCTGGACCGCCGAGACGCCGAGCTGCGTGCTGACGTTGGCGCTGAAGCCAATCGTCACCGCGATGCCTTCCTTGATGACGGTCTTGAAGCCGGTCAGCTCGAACTTCACCGTGTAAGCGCCGACTTCGAGCCGCGGGAACTGGAAGCTCCCGGTCTCGCTCGTGGTCGCGGTCTGCGGCTGCAGGAGCGACGGGCTGGTCAACGTCACGGTCGCGCCCGGCAGCACGGCGCCGGACGTGTCGGTGACCTTGCCGAAGATCTCGCCAGTCTGCGACTGGGCCCGGGCCGACGCTGCGCTGAGCACGAGCGCAAGCGCCGCCAACAGGGCGGTGAAACGCACTTTCATCTTTTTCTGGCCTCCACGAAAAGGAACGATCCGAAGGTAACGGGGAGGGAAATAGCAGGACGGGTGCCACGCGCGGACGGTGTTCGCGGCGCGGGACGAGCGGTGGGACTAGTGCTTAAGTGATTGCAGCGAAGACACTTCCAGAGATCGCCACTGTCGCAGAATTGTCACGCAACCGAACTGTGTCCGCTCTGTATTCAAGGGGTTGGATCTGACATCCAATCGAGGGGGTCTAGTTGAATCCCGCCACGCGTCTGCGGAGCGTCTTCACGTGCTCCCAGATCTGCGCCGATTCGGACCTGGATGGCTGCTCTCCGTCCCCGTTGACGTCTTCGTCCTCGTCCTGCTCAGCCATTGGCGACTCCGGCCGGGGCATCAGCCGCAAATACGCCTCGAGATCGCGCAGCGCCGATGCGAAATCCTCCATGTGATACGCCAGCAGCCCGCGGTCGCGCAGCTCCGAGAGCGCCGACGGATCCACCGCGAGCAGCAGGTCGGCGACGGCCCGCGCCTGCGGGAACGATTGCATCCGCACGTAGAGCCGTTTCAGGTTCACCAGCATGCGCACGACGATGTGCTGGCGCGTGGCCGTGGCCAGCAGCGTGCGATCGAACGCGCTCTCGTCGCCGACGTACTCGCGCAGCAGCAGTCGGCAGTCGACTTCCGAGAGCAGCGCGCCGCCGTGGAACGGATCGACGATCAGATCCTCGCCGGTGTCGGGCGCCCGCACCAGGAAGTGCCCGGGAAAATTGACCCCTTCGAGCATCATGCCGCCGCGCCGGCCGATCTCGAGGTAGACGGCCGCCAGGCTGATCGGAATGCCGAGGCGCCGGTCGAGCACTTCATTGAGGAAGCTGTTGCGCGGGTCGTCGTAGCGCTCGGCGTTGCCGCTGAAGCCGAGCTCCTCGAAGAGGTAGGCGTTGAGCGTGGCGATCTGCGCGGCGAGTCCTCCCTGCGCCTGGCGCTGCAGCCGCCCTTCGGCCGCCTCGCCCATCCGTTCGAGCCGCTGCAGATAGGGCGCCGCGTCGAGCGACGGGTATTCGACGCGCGCGATCGCGAGCGCCGCGGGCGCCAATGACTGTCCCGGCTCGTCGAGCGCGCGCAGCAGGTCCTCGGTGATCTGCGGCAGCCGCCCGGCAAGGGGAAGAGGCACGGCCCGATTGTAGCGTGGTCGCACAGCTGTGTGTATCGGCGTCAGCGCAGCCGACATGCAGCCCGTCGCCCGCCGCTACAACTGCGCGACGAGGTCGCGCGTGATCTCGGCCAGGGAGTCGACGACCCGATCGGCGTGGCCGGTGAGCGACTCGCGCGGGTAGGTGTGGGTGACGGCGATGGTGCGCATGCCGGCTGCGCGGGCCGACTCGAGGCCCCAGTGCGAGTCTTCGATCGCCACGCAGGCCGACGGCGCGACGGCGTGCAGGTCGGCGGCCCGCAGATAGGGATCCGGCGCCGGCTTCGTCTGCGCGGTATCGCCGGCGGCGACGATGAATCGGAAGAAATGCTGGAGGCCGGTGCCGCGCAGCACCAGATCGATGTCGGCGCGCAGCGCGCCCGAGGCCACGCCGACCGGCCATGCCGCGGCCAGCCGCCGCACGCACTCGGCGGCTTCCGGATACAGCACGTCGCGCGTGCCGAGCAGGCCCTCGAACACACGGCCCTTCTCGACGATGAGCCGCTCGATCTCCCCGCCGTCGAGCCGCAGGCCGAAGTCTTCGGCCATCTTCCGCAGTGCCCCCTCGTCGTCGTATCCGAGATAGCGCTCGCAGTAGGTCGCCTGGTCGAGGTCGATGCCGAGGGGCGCGAGCAACGCGCGATAGGCGTCGAGGTGCAGCGGCTCGGAATCCGCGATCACTCCGTCGAAGTCGAACACCACCGCCTGAATCGTCACGGCTCACGCTCCGCACGAAGCTTAGAGCGGATTTCACCGTGTAGCCCAGACCTTCAGGTCGGCCACGGTGATGCCGGGCGGGCCTGAAGGCCCGCGCTACGAACGTGCTTCAGTTGCACGGGGTCACGTCTCGGTGACGCGCGGTTCCCAGCCGTTCACCTGCGGAATTTCACCGTGTAGCGCAGACCGTGTAGCGCAGACCTTCAGGTCTGCCACGGTGATGCCGGGCGGGCGGGCCTGAAGGCCCGCGCAACGAACGTGCTTCAGTTGCACGGGGTCACGTCTCAGTGACGGGCGGTGCCCAGCCGTTCACCTGCCCGGACCGGGAACCTCAGGCGGCTCTCCGGCGGAGGATACGGGCAGTCGTAAGACGAGTTGTAGAGGCAGAACGGGTGAAAGGCGCGGTTGAAGTCCAGGTCGTAGACGCCGGTCGCCGTACGATCGAGCTCGAGGTAGCGGCCGCCGTTGTAGGTCTCGAGGCCGTTGGTGAGATCACCGAACGGCACGAACAGGCGCCGCAGGTCGGCTTCGTTGGCTTCGACGAACGCACCCAGCGAGAGCGCGTGGCCATTCAGCGTAAAGGCGAGCGTGCCGACGCGCCGCATCTGCCGGTGTTGACCCGTCGAGGTCAGCATCTCGATCGACTTGCCCGCGTCGTCGGGGTGCAGCATTGCCGGGACGCGGTATGCGGGATCGATCGGGAAGTAGGTGAGCGGCGGAAAGGCCTCGCGCCGGTCGGCCGGCACCGGCGAATCGGACGACTCGCGCATGAAGCGATCCTTCTCGGCGTGCCAGCCGGCGATCTGGCTGGCATAGGGCGGCGGCTCGGTCGAGCAGGCGAGCATGCCCGTGAGCGACAGCGCCAGCGCGGCCACCACGGCGGCGCGCGTCACGGCGTGGTCCAGCCTCCGCCGAGCGCCTTGATCAACAGCACGCTCGTCGTGATCCGCCGCGACTGCACCGAAAGCGCCGCCCGCTGGTTGTTGAGCGTCGCGCTCTGCGCGGCGATCACTTCGAGATAGGTGGCGACGCCGCCCCGATAGCGGTTGGTCGCCAGGGTCAGCGAGCGCTGCGCCGCCGCCACGGCCGCGTCCTGGACGCCGGCCTCGTCGCGGAGCACGCGCAAGGCGGCGAGGCTGTCTTCCACGTCCTGCAGCGACCGCAGGATCGTGTCCTGGTAGTCGGCGACCGACTCGTCGAACGCGGCCATCGCCTGGTCGCTGACGGCGTGCCGCCGATTGGCGTCGAACAGCGTGATGACGGCCGCGGGCCCGGCCGACCAGAACGTGCTGAGCCCCGACACCCAGCTGAGGAGCGATCGGCTCTCGAGGCCGGCCGACGCGGTCAGCGCGAGCCTGGGGAAGAACGCCGCATTGGCCACGCCGACGTTGGCGCTGGCGGCCGCGACGCGCCGCTCGGCGGCGGCGATGTCGGGGCGCCGCTCGAGCAGATTCGACGGGATGCCGGGAGGAATTTCCGGCGGCGACTGCGTCAGCGGCGCCACCGCCAGCTGGAACGACGCCGGCGGCACGCCGATCAGCACGGCGATCGCGTGCTCGAGCGCGGCGCGCTGTGCCGCGGTGTCGATCGCCTGGGCGCGTGTCGTCTCGAGCTGCGTCTCCGCCAGCGCGACATCGGCGGCCGAGGCGATGCCGCCGGTGTAGCGGTTGCGCGTCAGATCGAGCGCGCGCTGGAACGCCGCCACCGAGTCGTTGAAGAGCGCCAGCTCGGCGTCGAGCGACCGCAGCTCGAAATAGTCGAGCGCCAGCTCGGCGTGCAGCGAGAGCCGGACGAACTCGACGTCGGCGGCGCTCGCCTGCGCGGTGGCACGCGCCGCCGCCACGCTCTGCCGTACCCGTCCCCACAGGTCGACTTCGTAGGAGAAGTCGACGGGCAGGATGAAGTCGCTGGTGTTCAGGTGGACCGTCGCGTTCGGCCGGTTCCCCGACTGCGTGCCGGCGGTGATCGCCGGCGTCGAGGTGATGAGCGGGTATTTCGCCGATCCCGCGATCGCCACGGCGGCGCGCGCCTGCGCGAAGCGCGCCTGCTGCGCCTTCAGCGTCTGGTTGGAGACGTCGATCTTCGCTTCGAGCTCGTCGAGCTGGGGATCCTGGAAGGCTTCCCACCACGCGCCGCGGGCGATCTGGTCGGCCGGATTCGCGGCCTTCCAGTCGGCGTTCTCCTTGAACGCCGCCGGCAGCGGCTCGAGCCTGGGCGGCTCCGGCGTTTTTGCGGTGCAGCCCGTGACCAGCCAGCCGACGGCGACGATCAGCGCGGGGCCTCGTGCCCGGAAGCGCCGAGGGAACGCGGCGCGAAGGGGAGTCACGGCTGCGGCTTCTTGGGCTCGGGCGCCGCCACCGCGACCGACTGGCCGTCGGCCAGCGAGTCCGGCGGATTGACGACGATCGACTCGCTGCCCTTGAGGCCCGACACGATCTCGATCGTCGTGCCGAAGTCGCGGCCGATCTGCACCGGCACCAGCGAGACGACGCCGTTCTTGACGACCGCCAGCCGCATCCCTTCCGAGCGGAAGATCATCGTGTTCACCGGCACGCGGAACGTCGTCGCGTCGGTGGGCAGCTTGAGATGGACCTGCGCGAACGAACCCGGCAGGATCTCGCCGCGCGGATTGTCGAGATCGATCTCGGTCAGCAGGGTGCGCGAGTTCGGGTCGATCGACTGCGCCGTGCGCGCCGTCTTGCCGGTGAAGGTGCGCCCCGGCATGTTCTGGATCTCGATCTCGGCCTCGGTGCCGATCTTGATCGCCGAGGTATAGGTCTGCGGCACGTTGATGAAGATCCGCAGCCGACCGACCGCGGCGATGTGGAACATCTCTTTGGCGCCGGAGCCGGCGGGAATGAGCGCGCCGATGTCGATGTTGCGCGCGGTGATCACGCCGTCGAACGGCGCGTAGACGACGCGGAACTTCTGCATCGCCTCGAGGCGCTTGACGTTGGCGTCGGCCGAGAGCACCGCCGCCTGCTTGGCTTCGTAGTTCCCCTGCGCGTTGTCGAGATCCTGCCGCGACACCGAGTCGCTCTTCATCAGGTCTTCGTAGCGGTCGGAGGTCGTCTTGGCGAGCTTGGCGTTGGCCTGGGCGCTGGCGAGATCGGCGCGCGCCTGCAGCAGCTGCTGGTCGACTTCCGGCGTGTCGATTTCGGCGAGCATCTGCCCGGCCTTGACGCGCGACCCGATGTCGGCGTGGCGCGCCTTCAGGTAGCCGGAGGTCCGCGCGAAGATCGCCGCGTCGGTGAACGCCTGGATGTTGCCCGGCAGGGTGACCTCCTCGGCGGCCGACCCTTTCGCCGGATGCGTCACCGCGACGGTGACGACCGCCGCGTCGTGCGTCTCCTTGGTGAGATCGGTGAGCGCCTTCTCGCGTGAGCTGATGCCCCACGCCGCCGACATCGCCGCAGCCGCGACGATCACGACGACGGCAATCAGCGCCCCGCGCGATGAGCGGCGCGGCGCGGTCTCGGGTGCGACAGCGCTCACGACGCCACCTCCGTCCGCGCGACGCGGGTGTGCCGGTGCAGCAGCGCGAACACCGCCGGCACGAAGAACAGCGTCGCGACGGTCGCCAGCGACAGGCCGCCGATGACGGCGCGGCCGAGCGGCGCGTTCTGCTCGCCGCCTTCGCCGAAGCCGAGCGCCATCGGCACCATGCCGATGATCATCGCGAGCGCCGTCATCAACACCGGACGGAAGCGGCCGAAGCCGGCCTCGAGCGCCGCGTCGAAGGCCGACTGCCCGCGCTCCAGTTCGTCCTTCGCGAAGCTCACGACGAGAATGCTGTTTGCGGTCGCCACGCCCATGCACATTATCGCTCCGGTGAGCGCCGGCACGCTCAGCGTCGTGTGTGACAGGAACAGCATCCAGACGATGCCGGCGAGCGCCGCCGGCAGCGCGGAAATGATGATGAACGGATCGAGCCACGACTGGAAGTTCACGACGATCAGCAGGTAGACGAGCACGATGGCGAGCGCCAGACCGGCGAGCAGCCCGAGAAACGACGTCCGCATCGTCTCGATCGTCCCGCGGACGACGATCGACGATCCGCGCGGCAGCGTCTTCTGCGCCGCGTCGATAATCGGCTGGATGTCCTTGGCGACGCCGCCCAGGTCGCGTCCCTGCACCGAGCCGTAGATGTCGATGACCGGCTGCACGTTGTAGTGCGAGACGACGGCGGGGCCTGCTTCGCGATGGACCGTCGCCACGCTCTCGAGCAGCGGCTGCATGCCTTCACCGGCGGTGATCGGAATCGTGTTCAGGTCGTTCAGCGAGTCCATTCGGTACTGCGGCGTCATCGTACTGATCGCGTAGCTGATGCCGCTCGTGGGATTCAGCCAGAACGTCGGCGACGTCTGGCCGCTGCCGCTCAGCGAGACGAGCAGGTTGTTGGCGACGTCGCGCTGGGTCAGCCCGAGCTGCGCCGCCTGCGTGCGGTCGACGTCCACTTCGAGCGCCGGTTCGTTGGCGACCTGGTGGACGCGCAGGTCGACGATCCCCGGCACCCGCGTCATCTTCGCCGCGAGATCGCCCGCGAATTTGCGGTTGGCGTCCTGGTTGCGCCCGATCACCTGCACGTCGATCGGCGCCGGCAGCCCGAAGCTGAGGATCTGGCTGACGATGTCGGACGGGATGAAGGAGAACTGGACGCCGGGGAAGCGGCGGTTGAGCTCGACGCGGAGATCGTGGATGTACTTCGCCGTCGGTTCGTGATCCTCGGCGAGCGCCACCATGATGTCGGCGTCGCCGGCGCCGATCGGCGCCGAGTTCGAGTATGAGAGGTTGAGACCGCTGTAGGGCAGCCCGACGTTGTCGACCAGGCTCTCGAGCTGCTTCTTCGGGACGACATCGCGGATCGCCTCGTCGACCTGATCGCAGAGGAGCGCCGTCTCCTCGATGCGGGTGCCGGTCGGCGCCCGGAGGTGCAGCTTGAACTGACCGCTGTCGACGGCCGGGAAGAAGTCCTGCCCGACCCACGGCACCAGCAGGAACGACAGCCCGCAGAGCGCGAGGAACGCCGCCGCGAACAGGCCGCGCCGTGTCAGACAGGCGGCGAGTGTCCGCCGGTAGGCGTCGCGCAGGTAGACGAAGCCGTGGTCGAGCGCCTGCTGCGCGCGCACGAACGGGTTGCGCGACACGGCGTGGCCGTGCTCCTGGTGCGCCTTGAGCAGGTACTTCGCCATCGTCGGCACCAGCGTCCGCGACAGCACGTACGAGGCGAGCATCGCGAAGACCACCGCTTCCGCCATCGGCACGAACAGGTAGCGCGCCACGCCGGTGAGGAAGAACATCGGCACGAAGACGATGCAGATGCACAGCGTCGACACGAACGCCGGGATCGCGATCTGCTGGGCGCCGTCGAGAATCGACGGTTCCAGCTCCTTGCCGGCTTCGAGGTGGGTGTTGATGTTCTCGATCGCCACCGTCGCGTCGTCGACCAGGATGCCGACCGCGAGGGCCAGGCCGCCGAGCGTCATGATGTTGATCGTCTCGCCGAGCGCGCTCAGCACGATGATCGACGTCAGGATCGACAGCGGAATCGAGACCGCGATGATGATCGTGCTGCGCCAGCTGCCGAGGAAGACCAGGATCATGATCGCGGTCAGGGCGGCGGCGACGACCGCCTCGCGGATGACTCCCTGGATCGAGGCGCGCACGAACACCGACTGGTCCGCCATCTTGCGGATCTCGAGCGTCGGCGGCAGGCTGGCGGCGATCGTCGGCAGCTGCGCCTTGACGTTGTCGATGATGTCGAGCGTCGAGGCCGAGCCCGTCTTCATGATCGAGACCATCGTCGCGCGCTGGCCGTTGACGCGGATGATGTTGGTCTGCGGCGGATAGCCGTTGCGGACGTGGGCGACGTCGCGGATGTAGATCGGCGTGTCCCCCGTCCGCACCGGCAGGTCGTTCAGCTCCTCGACGGTGTCGGGGCTGCCGTGCATGCGGACGTCGTACTCGGTGCCGCCGATCTTCGACGTGCCGCCCGGCAGGATCAGGTTCTGGTTGGCGACGGCGTTGACGACGTCGACCGGCGTCAGCCCCGTCGACTTGAGCGCCTCGGGATCGAGATCGATCTGAACCTGCGCCTGCTTGCCGCCGTAGGGGTTCGGGATCGACGCGCCCTGCACCGTCGCCAGCTGCACGCGCAGATAGTTGACGCCGATGTCGTAGAGCTGCTGCTCGGAGAGGCCCTGGCCCGAGAGCCCGAGCTGCAGGACCGGCACGCTCGACGCGTTATACGTGATGATGAACGGCGGGTTCGTCCCCGGCGGGTCGGAGCGCACCGCCGACTGCGAGATCGACGTAATCTGTGCGACCGCCGCCTCCGTCTTGGTGCCCGGCTGAAAGAAGATCTTGACGACCGAGATGCCGCGCAGCGTCTGCGACTCGATGTGCTCGATGTCGTTGACCGTCGTCGTCAGGCCCCGCTCGAAGCCGGAGACGATCCGGTTGGCCATCTCGTCGGCCGACATGCCGCTGTACTGCCACACCGCCGTGACGACGGGGATGTTGATGTTGGGGAAGATGTCGGTCGGGGTCCGCATGATGGCGAGCGGGCCGACGAAGAGGATCGCGATCGCCATCACGACGAACGTGTAAGGGCGATTCAGCGCTATACGAACGATCCACATGGCTCAGAACGGGTCATTATACTTTTGGATTAGATGGCAATTGTATGACGCGCGGTTGAGCTGGGCGCGGAGCGTGTGCAGCCCTGAAGGGCTGCGCTACGTGGCCGCATCCCCTCGTGCCCCCCGTTGACCATGTGCCCCACGTGCATACGTAGCGCAGCCCTTTAGGGCTGCTCAGAACAGATAGCTGCGCCGTTCCACCGTCGCGTCCGCCAGCAGGCGCCGCAGGACGATAGTATTGATCGGCGCCGGTTTCAGCAGGCGCCGCAGCGCCGCCAGCCGGATCCGCAAGGCGTCCCCGTCCGCCATCGCCGCCAGCGCGGTCTTCGCCGCCGCTTCAACGCGCGACGCCGCGTCGGCTACGTAGATGCGTGCGGCCGCCTCGTGCAGCGGGCCGTCCCCCTGCACCGCCCTGAGGACGGCACTCTCCGACGCGTAGGTATCGATCAGAATGTCGGCGGCGGCGAGCAGCACTTCCTGCTCGTCGGCGAGCTTCTCGCGGTACGTGTCCATTGCCGTGCCGAGCACCATCAGCGCGACCTTCTTCATGCCGGTGACGCTGCGGCGCTCGGCGTCGAGCGGATCGCCCGAAGGGGTGTCGAGCGCCGGCGGTGCCATCACCTCGTCCATCAGGCGTTTGGCCGCCGGGATGAGCGGCAGCTCTCCTTTCGCGGCGCGGCGCGCGAGCATGCCGGGGATGAGGAGCCGGTTGATCTCGTTGGTCCCCTCGAAGATGCGGTTGACCCGCGCGTCGCGGTAGTGGCGCTCGGCCGGGTAGTCCCGAACGAAGCCGTTGCCGCCGTGGACTTGCACGTTCTCGTCGAGGATGAAGTCGATCGCCTCACTCGCCGCGACCTTGAGGATGGAGGCCTCGACGGCGAACTCCTCCAGCACCGCGAGCACCTGGGGGGGCGAATGGTCCGCCGCGAGCGCGGCGTCGATCATGCCGGCCGTGCGGTAGAGCATCGCTTCGACCGCGTACTGCCGCGCCGTCATGTCGCCGAGTTTCTGCCTGATCGCGCCGAATGAGGCGATCGGCTTGCCGAACTGTTTACGCGTGGCCGCGTAACGCGCCGCCTCCTCGATGGCGAGCCGCGCGCCGCCGCTGCACATCGCGCCGAGCTTCAGCCGTCCGTAGTTAAGCGTGTTGAACGCGATTTTGTGGCCTTTGCCGACCTCGCCGAGCAGGTTCTCCGCCGGCACCCGCGCGTCCTCCAGGAGCAGCGACGTCGTCGACGAGCCGAGCAGGCCGAGCTTGTGCTCCTCCCTGCCGCCGGTCACGCCTGGAAAGGCGCGCTCGACGATGAAGCCGGTAAAGTGCTCGCCGTCCACCTTGGCGAAGACGATGAACAGATCGGCGAAGCCGCCGTTCGTGATCCACATCTTCTCGCCCGAGAGCAGGTAGCTGCCGTCGGGCTGTTTCGTGGCCCGGGCGCGGGCGCCGAGCGCGTCGGAGCCGGAGCCCGACTCGCTCAACGCATATGCGCCGATGATCTCGCCGGTCACGAGCTTCGGAAGGTAGCGCCGCTTCTGGTCCTCGGTGCCGAAACAAAGGATCGGCGTGATCGTCAGCCCCGTTTGCGCGCCGAATGTCGTGGCGAACGACGCACAGCGGCCGACCGCTTCGCCGACGACGACGGACGAGGCCTTGTCGAGCTCGAGACCGCCATAGGCGTCGGGGACGTCGGTGGCCAGCAGACCGAGATCTGCGGCTCCCCGCACCAGCTCGCGCGCCAGCGTCCAGTCCTTCGACTCGAGCCGATCGATCTTCGGCAGGACCTCGTTGTCGACGAACGCGTCCGCCGTCTGGCCGATGAGGCGCTGCTCGTCGTTCAGCCGTTCGCGCGTGAGCACGGTGCCGGCCGCCGCGTCCTCGATCAGCCAGCTGCCGCCCCTGCGTGTGGTGGAAGTCGCTGTCATGGTCCGGTCCATCCTTACACGCGCTCGAAGAGCCCTGCCGCGCCCATGCCCCCGCCGACGCACATCGTCACTAGGCCATAGCGCGCGCCGCGGCGGCGCATCTCGTGGAGGATCGTCGCCGTGAGCTTCGCGCCGGTGCAGCCGAGCGGATGGCCGAGCGCAATCGCGCCGCCGTTGACGTTGAGGCGATCAGGATCGATCGGCAGCTCGCGCAGACAGGCGATCGCCTGCGCGGCGAACGCCTCGTTCAGCTCGACGAGATCGATCTGCGCCAGGCTCAGGCCGGTTCGCGCCAGCAGCGCCTTCACAGCGGGTACCGGTCCGATGCCGAAGCGTTCCGGCTCGACGCCCGCCGTCGTGTAGCCGGCGAACCGCGCCAGCGGCGTCAGCCCCCGCTCCCTGACGACCCGGCCGCTGACGACGACGGCGGCGGCCGCGCCGTCGCTCATTTGCGACGAGTTGCCGGCCGTGACGCTGCCCCTGGCGTGGAACGCGGGTTTCAGCCGGGCGAGTGCGTCGAGCGAGGTGTCGCGGCGCGGCCCTTCGTCGACGGCGAGCAGTGCGGGGCGTGGCTCGCCGGCCGCCGGGTGAGGGACAGGGACCAACTCGTCGAGGAATCGTCCCGCGTCGATCGCCGCGACGGCGCGCTGATGGCTCCGCAACGCGAAGGCATCCTGTTCCTCGCGCGTGATGCCGTAATCGCCGACGTGGTTCTCCGCCACCAGTCCCGTCGTGAGATACACGTCGGGGTAGCTCGCGACGAGCGCGGGATTCGGCGCGATCTTGTTGCCGCCCATCGGCACCAGGCTCATCGACTCGGTGCCGCCCGCCACGATCACGTCGGCGCCCCCGGCCATGATCCGCTCCGCCGCATAGGCGATCGCCTGCAGGCCGGACGAGCAGAAGCGATTCACCGTCACGGCGGAAGCCGTGACCGGAATGCCGGCGCGCAGGCTCGCGATCCGCGCGACGTTCAGTCCCTGCTCCGCCTCCGGCATCGCGCAGCCGAGGATGACATCCTCGATCTCCGCCGGCTCAATCGCCGGCACGCGCTCCAGCGCGCCGCGGATCACCAGCGCGGCGAGCTCGTCGGGCCGGACGCATTTCAACGCGCCGTTCGGGGCCTTGCCAGCCGGCGTCCGCACCGCCGCGACGATGAAGGCTGCAGGCTGGCTCACCCGTGGCCGCTTGTCCGCTCGTCGAAATCGCCGAGCAGGTCTTCCAGTGCTTCGCCGACTTCCGTCGCGTGGCCGTCGAAGAGATGATCGGCGCCGTCGATGACGGCGATCTCTTTCGGTTCGAGCAGCTGCCCGTAGAACTTCCACATGTCCTGGATCGGGCAGATGTCGTCGGCCTCCCCCTGCACGAAGAACTTCGGCTTGGTGCTCTTCAGCGTGTTCGAGAAATCGTAGCCGTCTTTCGTCACCGGCGGGGCGATGCCGATGAGCAGCCTGACGCGGTCGTCGACGGCGCCGGTTTCGAGCGCGATCCAGGAACCGAACGAGAAGCCGGCGGCCCATAGCGGCAGGTCCGGGTACGTCTTGGCCAGATAGTCGAGCGCGGCGGTGAAGTCCCCTTTCTCGCCGGAACCCTCGTCGAACTGTCCTTCGCTGCGGCCGACACCGCGGAAGTTGAAGCGCAGCACGGCGCACCCGGCGCGCAGCAGCCCCTTGGCGCCTTGATACACGGCCTTGGTGTGCATCGTCCCACCGTGCGTCGGCAGTGGGTGCGCGAAGACCACGGCGGCGCGCGGCGGTCCCGAGGGTTCCTCCAGCAGGGCCTCGAGGCGCCCGGCTGGCCCGGTCAGATCATGAACTGGCGGCATGGACGAATGTTCCTACGATGCGGGCCAACTGTGCCGGCTGCGTCAACGAGCCGGAGTGTCCCGCCGTCTCCATCATCTCGTACCGGCTGCCGCGAATGTGGGCCAGATACTGCCGCGTCGACGCGACCGGCACGACGAGGTCGAGCGCGGGATCGCCCGTGACGATCAGCGTAGGGGCGGTGATCCGCGCACAGTCGGCGGCGAGGTCGACCGACTGCATCAGCCTCACGCGCGCCGCCATCGCGGGCGGCCACGCAGGAAAGCGCAGCGCCGTCAGCGCGGCGCGCGCAACGAACCAGGCGCGGTCTGGCGCGCGCGGAAACGCCGCGCGCAGTTCCGCCCACAACCGCTCGGAGGCCGCAGCGAGAAAGAGCGGCAGGGTCGACAACGGACGGCGCACGTATCGGGCCTGTTCGGCGTTCGCCCGCCAGCCCGGACCCGGTGACGAGGCCACGACGAGGCGGGTGACGCGCTCGGGATGGCGCGCCGCATAACGAACCGCGACGGTGCCGCCAAACGAGATGCCGCAGAGCGCCGCCCGCTCGACGCCCGCCGCCGCCATCGTCTCCTCGAGCTGCCGCACGAACAGATCGAATCCCTGCGCCGGATCGATCGCCCGATCGGCGCCGAAATCGCCGGCGAGCGTGTAGGTGACGACGCGGCACCGCTCGGCCAGCGCCTCGAGAAACGGGCGCATCCACTGCCATCTTCCCTGCAGCGGCTGGACGACGACGACCACCGGCCCGGATCCCTTGTCGAACATGTACCTCGATTGCGGCGCCTGACCGGCGCCAGCGATCTAATTCCGCAGCGGTTTGCCGGTCTTGAGCGTATGTGCGATGCGATCGAGGGTCTTGCGCTCGCCGCACAGGCTGAGAAACGCCTCGCGCTCGAGGTCGAGGAGTTGCTGTTCGGTCAGGGTCGCGGGATGACCGAGGTCGCCGCCGGCCAGCACCCACGCCAGCTTGCGGCCGACGAGCGCATCGTGATCGCTGATGCGGGCGGCGCGCCACGCGAGGTGGACGCCGAGCTCGAGCGCCGCGAATACTCCTGCGCCGCCGACGCGGATCGCCGGTCGCGGGCGGGCCGGCGCGAAACCACGGGCGAGCAGCCGCGCCCGGGCGCTGGCGTCCTCTAGCAGGCGGTCGCGGTTCATGGTGATCGCGTCACCATGCTGCAGGAAGCCGAGCTCGCGGGCATGGGCGGCGCTGGTCGAGACGGTCGCCAGACCGATTGTTTCGAACACCCGCTGCACGTGCGGCAGAACGTCGGCGGGGCCCCGGACGTGCTCCATCGCGCGCGCCAGCATCTCCTTGGTGCCGCCGCCGGCCGGAATCAGCCCGACGCCGGTCTCCACCAGCCCGACGTAGCTCTCCGCCGCCGCCTGGATGCCGGTCGCATGCAGCGCGATTTCGCAGCCGCCGCCGAGCGTCAGTCCCGCCGGCGCGACCACCACCGGCACGTCCGCATGCTTCAGCGCCATGGTCGCCCCCTGAAACGCGCGAACCATGCCGTCGACGTCATCCCAGTTGCCGGCCTGCGCCTCGAGCAGCAGGAGCATCAGGTTGGCGCCGGCCGAGAAGTGGGCGCCGCCGTTCCCCACGACGATTGCCTCGAAATTCCTCGACGCCTCTTGCAGGCCGGCGCGGATCATCTCGATCGCGTCGCCGCCGATGACGTTCATCTTCGAATGGAACTCGATCTGCGCGACTCCATCGCCGAGATCGATGACGGACGCCGCCGCGTTGCGGCGAATGACGGCTGACGCCGCGGCATGAGCTGCGTGCGAGCCGGACGTCGGGAGTGTGGTGTCGCCGGCCAGCGCAGCGAGCGTCTCGAACGGGCCGAGTTCCCACCCGAATCCCCACTTCATTGCCTTGTCGACGTCGTCGCGCGAATGGGCGATTTCGCCGGCGATCTGCTCGACGAACTCGAGCGTCGGGCCGAGCGTCGCGCGCAGGAACGCGCCGGCTCGATCCGCGCCCCGGTAGAGGGTGCGGACGCGTTCGCCCACGTCGTCAATCCCCTTCGCGGCGTCGAGCGACGGCAGCTGCACGGCCTGCGCGGCGCGATAGTCGAGCGTCCGCAGGTCGAGCGTCAGGATGTCGTCGCCCGACTTGCGGTAGAAGCCGGCGCCCGCCTTCGCGCCGAGCAGCCCTTTCTCGAGCATCGCCTCGACGAACGGCGGCAGTGACATGCCGAGCGTCCGCGCGACGTGCGCCATCACGTCGAGCCCGGCGATGTCGAGCGTGCGGAAGGTCGCGCTCTTCGGCCGGCCGATCGCCTGGCCGGTCATCGCGTCCGCTTCCTCGATGGTGTAGCCGCCCGACGCGATCGCCTCGAGCACCCGCATCAGGCCGAACATGCCGATGCGGTTGGCGATGAAGCCCGGGACGTCCTTGGCGACGACCACCCCTTTGCCCAGACGGAGGTCGCAGAACGCGGCGAGATCGCGCACGAGCGCAGGGTCGGTGTCCGGCGTCGGGATCAGCTCTACCAGGTGCAGGTAGCGCGGCGGATTGAAGAAGTGGCTGCCCAGCCAGTGCCGACGGAAATCGTCGCTCCGCCCCTCGGCGATCGAGGCGATCGGGATCCCCGACGTGTTGGAGCTGACGATCGCGCCGGCGCGCCGGACCGCGTCGACCCGCGCCAGCAGCGCGCGCTTCGGTTCGAGCTGCTCGACGATTGCCTCGATGATCCAGTCGGCCCCCTCGATCGCCGGCAGGCCGTCGTCGAACCCGGCGGTCTCGATGAGCGCCGCGGTGCTGGTCGCGAAGAGGGGATCCGGTTTGAGGCGGCGGGCGCGCGCCAGCCCCTCCCGCGCGGCCTCGGGGGAGACGTCGAGCAGGCGGACCCCGAGGCCGGCGTTGGCGAGATGCGCGGCAATCTGCGCACCCATGACGCCGGCGCCCAGCACGGCCGCGTTGCGGACTCTCATTATGCTAGGGTAAGCCCATGCTCGACGAGGCCCAACAACAGGCAATCGTCACGCGTCTGAACCGTATCGAAGGTCAGGTGCGCGGCATCCGCCGGATGGTCCAGGAGCCTCGTCTCTGCATCGAAATCCTCCAGCAGCTCTCCGCCGCCGAGGCGGCGCTGAACCGCATCTCTCTGGCCGTCTTCCGGAACCACGTCGAAACCTGCGTGCCGGCGGGCGTCGAAAAGGGAGAGCCGGATCGTAGCGCACGCCTGGCCGAGCTGGTCGACATCTTCGACCGATTCGGCCGCTAACTCTTCCGCGTTAGCCCTTGCTTTTCCCCAGGACGGGGACCATAGTTGGGCGTTCGACTTCGAACACCGTCCGTTTGCGAAACCTCGGGTCTTCTTCTATCTCGGAGGATGGATGATGAGTTCTCGACTCGCAAGACTGATGGCGTTGTGCGTCCTTTTCTGGGGCGTCTCTGCAGCGCCATCGACCGCGCAAGTATCGTCGGGCCGGATCGATACCACCGTCACTGACAGCACCGGCGCTATTCTCCCAGGGGTCACCGTCGACATCAGCGGCCCCGAAACCCACTCGGCTGTCACCGATGCACTCGGTGAAGCGCACTTTCTCAATCTCGCCCCCGGAACTTATACCGTCAACGCGAAACTCGCCGGCTTCAGCGACTACTTGAACAAGAGTCTGGTGGTGGCCACAGGCGCGAGTGTGCCCCTGAGATTCTCTCTTTCGATCGCGGGCGTCTCGACGCAGGTGCAGGTCACCGGCGAATCACCGATCGTCGACGTCAAGAAGATGACGACCTCGACGAACGTCAGCATCGAGGAGCTGCAGAACATTCCGTCGTCACGCGATCCGTGGGTCGTCATGCAGACGGTGCCCGGCATCGTGCTCGATCGCGTCAACGTCGGCGGCGGCGAGTCCGGCCAGCAGCCGGGCTACCAGGCCAAGGGGGCGAGCGGCGCCGACAACACCTGGAACATCGACGGCATCGCGTTCACCGACATGGCGGCGACCGGATCCAGCACGACCTACTACGACTTCGACATGTTCCAGGAAATGCAGGTCACGACCGGCGGCGCCGACGTGTCCAACGCCACGCCAGGCGTGCAGATGAACATGGTGATGAAGAGCGGCAGCAACACGCCGCACGGTTCGACCCGCATCTACTTCGAGAACGAGAGCCTCGAGTCGAACAACATGCCCCCCGACCTCGCCGCCAGCATCGGCGGCACCGACGGCAAGGGCAATCGGATCGACCAGTACAAGGACTACGGCTTCGAGCTGGGCGGCCCGATCCTCAAGGACAAGCTGTGGGCGTGGGGATCGATGGCCAAGACGCACATCGATTTGATTACGCTGACCGGCTATCACGATCGCACCGAGCTGCAGGACGACGGGCTGAAGGTGATTGGTCAGCTGTCGAAGGCCGTGCGCGCCAACTTCACCTACTTCCGCGGCGACAAGGACAAGTTCGGTCGAGGCGCCAGCGCAACCCACCCGCCGGAAACGACCTACGACCAGTCGGGCCCGACCAACATGTATAAGGGCGAAATGAACTTCGTCCTCGGCAGCAATGCATTCCTGTCGGTGAAGGGCGCTCACATTTCGAGCGGATTTCAGCTGGCCCCTGAAGGCGGCCTCGACAAGCAGCAGTACACCGACGATGCCGGCGTTCAGCACGGCACCACCGATCTCTACAAGTCCAACCGCCCGCAAAACACGATGCTCGCCGACGGCAGCTTCTTCAAGGGGCATCACGAGCTGAAGTACGGCTTCGGCTGGAAGAAGGCCGAGGTGCAGTCGACCGACACCTATCCGGGCAACGGCATCCTCACGTATGCCAACGGCTACCCGGACATGCTCGCCTATGTCCGTCGCGATTGGGCGAACTTCGCCAGCGGCTCGTACTCCAATGCCTACGTCTCGGACACCTGGACGATGAATCGCATGACGGTCGTCGGCGGCCTGCGCTGGGATCGCCAGGCCAGCTCGCTCGAAGCCGCCACCGTGCCGGGGAGCACTGTGCTTCCCACTCTGCTGCCGTCGGTCACCGCGACTGCTGTCAAGGACGCCATCGTCTGGAGTTCGGTCGTGCCCAAGGTTGGCATGACCTACGCGCTCGATGAGAACCGTAAGTCCATCCTGCGCGCGAGCTATTCGATGTTCGCCTCGCAGCTGGGCAATGGCGCGGCGGGAGCGATCTCGACGATTCAGTACACCGGCATTTACTACTACGCCACCGATCTGAACGGGAATCACATCGCGGATCCGAACGAGATCCAGTATGGCCTCGGACCGGTCGGCTACTATGGGTTCGACCCCAACAACCCGAGCAAGCTGGAGACGAACAACAAGATCGGCAGCTACTCCACCCCGCGCACGCAGGAAGTGCTGTTGGGCCTCGACCACGAGCTGATGCCGAACTTCGGCGTGAGCGCGACGTTCACCTATCGTTATTACGATCACTTCGACTGGTCGCCGCTCATCGGCGTGACCCGCGCCGACTACACACAGACCGGCACGCTGACCGGTAACGTCGATCCAATCGGCCAGTTCAGCGTGCCGTACTACGCGCTGAATCCGGCCAAGGTCCCGCCAGGCGCCGGCACCGTCTACGAGGAGCGGAACGGCTACCACCAGCGCTATGTGGGTTTCGAGCTGAGCGCCACCAAGCGCCTGGCGAACCACTGGATGGGCCGCTTCGGCTTCTCGACCAACGACCATCGCGAGTACTTCGACGATCCGAACACGTCGATTACCGATCCCACGCCGACCCTCGCGCATCCCAACGTCGACGGCGGTCGTGTGATTACCGCATCGGGCGGCAGCGGCAAGAGCAACATCTATCTGGTGCTGCCGTCGTATCAGTTCGTGGCCAACGGCATGTATCAGGCGGGCTGGGGGATCAACTTCGGCGCCAACTGGGTGATGCGGCAGGGCTACGCCATGCCGTACTTCCGCAGCAACGTGAACGCCGGAGATCCGCTCGGGCTGAAGAAGGTGCTTGTCGTCGGCGACGTCACCGACTTCCGGCTGCCCGCGGTCAGCTCGCTCGACCTGCGTCTCGAGAAGGCGATCTCGTTCGGTCGGAGCGCCAAGCTGATGCTTGACCTCGATGGGTTCAACGTGACGAACTCGGGCACGGTCCTCGGCCAGCAGTACGACCTGCGGCTGACGGGCGCGACCGGGTTCAATCAGGTGCTCGAGATCATGGACCCGCGGATCTTCCGCGTCGGCGCGCGGTTCACGTTCTAATCCCGTCCTCGGGCGGAACGCCCCAACTCGGCTACACTGAAAGCCGGGGCTGCTGACGCGGCCCCGGCTCTTTTTTGTCCGGCGTGCCAGCGCCCACCGTTCGCCACAGGATTCCTATGGTTCGTTTGCGCGCGCTCGCGATCGCATCGGTCCTCGCCATGTTTGTCGCCGCGTGCGGCGGCAGCAGCAATAGCAATAGCAGCAGCGGCGGCGGATCGGGCAGCGGCGGTGGCGGCACCACGCCGGTCAACCCCTGCTCGACCGCGCTCACCGACGAAAACGCGCAGATCGCGGCGGTCGGCGCGGTGGCGCAGAGCGGCGGCCGCCCCGCGACCGACAAGAAGACGGTCATCGACGGCGACCCCCGCGGCCGCCTGGCCGAAGCCTTCGCCCTCAATCGCAAGGCCGAGGAATATCGCAAGACGCTGCAGATCCGCCGGAGCGTCGAAATCGCCTCGCAGGATCGCCCCGACGCCGCCGGCCAGGCGCCGGTCGCGCAGGACGTCGGCGAGATCGCCGTCCTGCAGGATTCCGGCGATCTGATCCTGCCGCAGAACACCTACGATCTTCGCAGCGTCGGCCTTCGCTTTGCGCGCAGCGGCGGCAGCTACAGCGTGAGCAGGGTCGACGGCTCGTTCCGGAGCACGCTCGGCAACCGCGTCACGCTCGGCGACGACGACAGCGCGGCGGTGGCGATTCCCTTCGCTTTTCCGTTCTACGGCACCGCTCAGACGGCCGCCTTCATCAACTCCGACGGCAACATCACACTCGGCGAGGCCGACAGCTCCAGCACCGATCGCAGTGTCGCCCGCATGCTGTCGGGTCCGCCTCGCCTGTCGCCGTTCTTCGCCGATCTCGATCCGACGAGCGGCGGCAAGATCTTCGTCAATGCCGCCGCGGATCAGTACACCGTCACCTGGTGCGGCGTGCGCGGCTTCGACTCGACACGCAGCACGACCGTGCAGGCGACGCTGCTGCCCGACGGCAGCGTCGAGTTCAAGTTCGACTCGTCGATCAACCTGCCCGACGCGGTCGTCGGCATCTCGCCCGGCCACACCGGCGACGTGCAGCTGGTCGATTTCTCGACGTTCGCCGGAGCCGGCGCCGGGGCGATCGCGGAGCGTTTCGCGTCGGCGGTCTCGATCGACACATTCGCGGTCGCGCAGAAGTTCTACCAGTCGCACCCGGACAATTACGACCAGATCCTGCTGTGGTCGGACCAGCCGCTCATCCAGGACGCCTTTGCCTACGAGATCAACATCGCCAACGAAGTGACGGGGATTGGACAGGACACCTTCGATCTGAGCCAGTCGGTCGGCAGCGCCGGCCGGCTGCGCTCGCTGGTGATGATGGACTGGCTCGGCAAGTATCCCGACGACCCGACGCAGAAGTTCCTCGGCGAGAACAACACGTTGAGCGTGCTCGGCCAGGAATGCGGGCATCGCTGGCTCGCCTACGTCCACTTCCGCGACCGCACCGGCAGCAATTCGACGGCGCTGCTCGGGCGCGACCAGGCGCACTGGAGCTTCTTCATGGATTCCGACGCGTCGGTGATGGAAGGCAACGACATCAAGGATCTGGGCGGCGGCTCGTTCCAGACCGTCGACGCCGTCAAGCGCTACAGCCGTCTCGACCAGTACATCATGGGCGCGATCCCGCCGAGCCAGGTGCCGTCGTTCTTCTACGTCGAGAACCCGAACTCGACGCACATGCCGGCCGACGCGCCGCAGATCGGCGTCAGCTTCACCGGTACCCGCCGCGACGTGCTGGTCGACGACGTGATCGCGATCAACGGACCGCGCGTCCCAGGGTCGGACGCGGCGCCGAAGACCCTCAGCCAGGCGTTCATCTACATCGTCAGCAACGGCCGCAGCCTGGATCAGTCGCAGGTCACCAAGCTCGATCGCATCCGCACGCAGTGGCAGTCGTTCTTCGGCACCGCCACTGAAGGGAAGATGACGTCGACCACGGCGCTGCGCTGACGGGGGCGGGTCCTTTACCGCCAGGCGAGCGCGCTCAGGGCCTGGCGCGCCTGCGCGTCGTAGGGGCCGCCGATGTCGAGGCACTTCTGATAGGCGTCGACCGCGCGCTTGCGGTCGTCTCCCGGCCCGATCCACCGCTGGCTCTCGCGGTCGTAGCGCTGCGACTTCACCCAGCGCATCTGCAGCGCACGTCCGAGATTGAACCAGCCAAGCGCGTCGGTGGCCGCGACCTTGGTCGCCTGGTCGAACGAGTCGACCGCCGCGTCGAGCGCGCCGCGCTTGATCTGAATGACGCCGATCGCGTCGTAGACCTCCGGATCCTCCGGCCAGCGCCGCTGCGCTTCCCGCAGCACCTTCAACGTGGCGCCGTTGTCCTTCTGCAGGCCGTAGGCGTCGGCGAGACTGAAATAGGTGGGCTCGAAATCGGGGGCGTCGCGAACGACGCGCTCCCACGCGGCTGCCGCTTCGGCGTAGCGCTGCTGCGCGAACTCCGCCAGGCCGAGCGCGTAGCGGACCCACGGGCGGGCGTCCGGCGCGTTCGCCGCGACCGCGAGGTGCGCGGCGGCGGCCACCACGTCGCCCCTCTGGTAGGCGGCCCATCCCGTCTCGGCCGCTGAGCCGCCGCCCGCCTCGTTGCGGCCGAGCGCCGCCACCATGGCGCCGCCGTCGATGCGCGCGCGGACCGCGCCGCCGGCCGTTGGCGTTGCCGCGCGGGCGACGAGCGGCACGTTGTCGGTCAGGTCGACGGGGTCCGGGAGCGCCAGCAGTCCCGGCGAGACTGGCAGATCCGGCGGTGGAATCGTGCTTCGGATCGCGACCGGCCGCAGCAGCGCCGCCGGAGGCAGCGCCAGATAGCCCCGTCGCGCTCGTACTTTGACGCCGGTGCGATCGACGTTCACGTCAATCCGGCGATACTTACCGTCGAAGGCGGCGTTCGACGGCGTATATGAGACGACGTAGTAGACGCCGGCATCTTGCTGGATCTGGTCGAGCGCGCGCGCCAGGTTGTTCTCGTTGCGGATGGCGAATCCGCCGGTGTCGACCGCGAGGCTGTTGATGCCGTCGGCCTGCGTGTCGAAGTGTGACGCCGGACCGGCGCTGTTCTCGGCGTACGGCCGATCGACGAGCGTCGCCAAGGCTCCCGTGTTCAGGCCGCGTGCGTCGATCGTGTAGAAATGCGCGCCGGCGCGCGCCGCGTCTCCCACCGCCGCGCGCATCGAGGCCTCGAGCCGCTCGGCGACGAAGCCCTCCGACAGGAACACCACGGTCTTGGGCCCTTCCATCCGCGCGAGCCCGTTCGACAGGGCCTCGACCGAGGCCAGTGTGTTGAGCGCCGCGCGGCGGATGTCGCCATAGAGGCGATCGGCCTTTTCGACGACCGCCAGATCTGGCGGAACGCGCTTGCACTCGTCGGGATCGTCGCTGCAGGCGCGGATCGACGCACGCTGCAGCGTCTCCTTGTCGCGATCGACCGCGATGCGGATGATCTCCAGCTCGTCCTGCAGCCGCGGCCATTCGCGCGTCATCTCGAGCTGGCGGCTGCGCAGGCTGCCTGGCTGCTTGACTGCCGCGGCGGCCGCCTTCAGCTCGTCGTGATCCGAGGTCATGCGGTTGTTGGCCAGCTTCCCTTCGGCGACGACACCGCCGATGTCGCCGCGATGGAGTTTCTCGGCGATGAATTTGATGACGGCGTCGCGGGAGTGGGTGAGGCCGGCGGGCGAGAGATGGTCGGTGTCGAAGAGGAAAACCCAGAGAGAAGGTGAAGGTGCCAAGGGGGCTAAGGGTGCTAACGGTGCTAACGGTGCTGGTGCTGAAGGTGCTGAGGGTGCTGAAGGTGCTGGTGCTGGAGGTGCTTCCCCGACGAGCGTGACGGATTGGATGGTTTGCGGAACGCCCTCCTCTTTAATCGTGAAATCGGCCGCGGCGAGATCGGTGACGAAGCGGCCGCCTTTCAGCACCCGCACGTCGACCTGCACGATCTGCGTGCCAGATCGGTAGGGCTGCGGCGCTTGTTGAGGGCCGGCCGCCGTCTGCCCGCGGCCGGCTACCGGTTGCCAGCTAGCGGCAGCGATCAGCGCGGCCGCGGCGAGCTTTCCGTATCCCATCGGTTTCATCGCCCATCGCCCATCGCCCATCGGATATCGGATATCGGACATCGGTCGGCGAGCCGGCCTACCGTGTCACCGGCGCGAGATACAGCTCGTACTTCTTGCCGGCCTTTTCGAGGAACGCGATCTTCGCGCCGTCGGCCGACCACGCCGGCAGCAGCACGTTCTTCGTGCCGTCTACCTGCTGACGCCCCTTGTCCTTGTCCATCACGGCGAGATGGCCGCCGCCATTGACGTAGGCGATCGAGGCCAGATCTTTCGGCGACCACCCGAAGGTGTAGCCGGGAATGAACTGCATCCCCTCGAAGTAGCCAACCGTCTCGCCGAGGAGCGTGAGCGTGACGGTGTTGACCGTCTGCGAGCCGTAGGCGTGGCTGGCGACATCTTCGGCGGCCGTGCCGGCGGTGGGCGAAGCCGTTCCCCCCTTGGCCAGCGAACCCCCCATCGGTGCAGATGTGGCGGACATCGTCTTCTGGTCCTGCTTCAAGTCGATGGTCGTGGCGGCGGACCAGGGCGCAGCGTTGTTCGACTTCCACGCCCAGTACTTGTCTGCCCATTCGGGCCACGCCGGAGCGCTGGTGACGCTGCCGTTTCCAACCGCGACGAGATAGAAGCGCGGATTGACGGTCATCATCCCGGCCTTGTCGCGCTCGGCGGTCTGGACGGCCAGCTGGCTGCCATCCTCGGACCAGGCCAGACGGATGGGCTCCCCCTTGACCTCGAGGGTCGCCGCCTTCGTGGGTGCGCCAATCTGCACCGCCACCGTCACCGCTATCACCGCCATCGTCATGGTCATCGGATCACCGTTTCTGAAGCTGCGCGAGCTTTGCCTGCAGTTCGGGGGAATCTGGGAGTGCCGCGAGACCGGCGTTGATGGCCTGCGCCGCGAGACCGTTCTCCGAGAGACGGAGGTAGGCATCCGCCAGGGCGAGGTGTGCCGGAAGAAACTTAGGATCGATGCTGACGGCAGCGCGCCAGGAGCCGATCGCCTGGCGGCGGTCGCCGCCCGCCTCATAGGCCCACCCGAGTACGAAGGCGACCGGCGCGTTGTGCTGATCGACGGCGAACGCGCCCGCGAGGTCGGCCGCGGCGTCCGCGTAGTCGCCGCGCTCGAAGAAGTCAAAACCCTTGCTGGCTTGCGCGGCGAATGGCGTGGAGGCTGCGCGCAGCGCCGCGCGCGCCGGCTTCACGTAGTCGCTGTCGAGCACATCGCGTGGCTGAAGCTCCGGCGCGGAAGGCGCTGCCGTGGCCGGAGCCGTCCCCTCGCGCACGTCGATGGCGCGCGTCAGGTCCGCGACGGTCTCGCCGCCGGCCGAGACCGTGACGTGGGCGACGTAGGCGCCGGCCGGCACATCGGTCAGCGGCGAGACGAGCGTCGCGCGCCGAATCAGGCCGGTGCCTCCCGGGGTTGGCTCGCCAAGCTCGCCGCCGACCGTCGCGGCCGGCTGGCCGCCGTCGGCCGGCACGAGCGTCGCCGTCACGCGCAGGTCGCGGAGCTGGTCGGCGCTGCGCGCGTAGGTCTCGACGAATCCGGACATGCCGTCGCGGCGGTAGGCCGACGCGCGAACCGGCACGGGGTTGCCGGGCGAATCAAAAAACACATCGCTGGCGGTCACGTCAGGTCCGCTGAAACCGCGCACCTCGATCCGGCGATCCGCGCTGCCGACCAGTCCTCCAGGTTCGCGGACGACGGTGCGCATCAGGTATGTGCCTGGCGGAACGTCGAAGTGGACGCGATAGCGGCCGACGCCGGTGGCGGCGCCGGTGGTTGCAGTCGCCGGCAGCGGCATCGTGTCAGAGCCGCTCGCGACGACCCGGCCGCCGTGCAGGTCGCGGACCACGAAGACGACGTCGGCCGACGCTTTCACGCCATCGCGCAGCGGCAGGTCCGCCTCGAGCGCGAGAATGACCTGCGAGCGTCCGGCGCTGTCGCCGCGGAGCTGATAGGTGGAGTAGTCGACGCGCAGTCCCTGCTGCGGGAAGGGGGCGGCCAGCGCCGCGTCGATGCCGTCGCGCCGGGTCGGTGATCCATCATTCCCGTCGTGAGGCACCGCGTAACCCGAACGGGCACTGACGTGCGCCCCGGCCCGTCGGATCCGTACGCCGACGTGCCGGTAGGTGCCGGGGGCTCCGCGCGCCGACTCCGCCGGAGTGAAGCCGACGACGTAGTAGTCGCGCGCCTGCATGGCGACCCGGTCGAGCGCGGCATCGATGTGGCCGACGGCGTCCGGGATCAGCTGGCCATCGGTTGCGGCCGCGAGGCTGCCGAGCGGCTCCAGGCGCGCCTGGATCTCCGACGAGGGAAGCGTCTCTGGAGCCGCGGCGCTCACGTCGGCGCCGACGCGGCGATTCATGTCGAACGAATAGAACACCGCGTAGGCACCGGCCGCCGCCGCTTCGACCTGCTCGACCTCGCGCGCCAGATTCGTCGCCTCGAAGCCTTCAGAGAAGAGGACCACCGTCTTGCGGCCTTCGATGTTGCGGTAGCGATCGAGCACGTCGCCGAGGCGCAGCATGAAGTCGCGGCCGGCGGCGTCGGCCTGCGCCACCAGCGTGCGCGCGTTCTCGATGACGGCCCGTCGGACCGAAGCCGGATCGTCGTCGCGGTCGCGCTGGCGACCGGCCGCGCCGCTCAAACCAGCATCGCTCGTGCCGCCGACGTCGGCGCCGGCCTGCAGCGCCTGCCGGCTGATCACGTCGGTGATCAGCCGGTCGTTGCCGGCGGCGATCTCGTAGGCTTCGTGCACGGTCAGCTCGCCGCCGGCGGTGATGACGGTGCGCTCGAGACCGCCCCGTACTTTCGCGAGCTCGGCGACGGCCCGCGTTCGATCGGCGGTGAAGCCGATCAGCGGTCCCGGGCCTGGCAGGCCGACGATCGCGACGCGATCCGAGGGACGCACGCGCTCGCTGACGAACCGCTCGGCGGCGCGCCGCGCCGGCAGCTCGTTGCCGGTGGTGATGTGCGCCTGATCGAAGACGAGCAGGTAGAGATGGCCGCGCGGCGCGCCGCGGTTGCTCGAGACTTCGGCCGAGACCGCGCGCAGCTGCGCATCGGCGTAGGTGTCGGCCGGCTCCTCGAAGTGCTGGAACAGGAGGATGGGGCGCGGACTGCCGTCTTCGACGATCTCGATCTCGTCGGCACGCAGATCCGTCAGCGGCCGGCCGGACGCATCGGTGGCGCGCAAATCGAAACGCACCAGCTCGGTACCCGACCGGAAGACCGGCGGCGGCGGACTCTGCTGCGCCGCCAACGCCGCCGACACGAGCGCCACGACGAGGCCCGCCCGCATGATCCAGGGAATTCTACCGCTGAACGTGCGCCGCCTTGTCCGCTTCGCCGAACATCCGATAGAGCTGGGCGGCCATGTCGCGCCCCTCCTTCGTCGGCGAGGCACGGAGCAGGGCTTCGACGGCCGCGTCGGAATCACCGTCGCGCCCCATCGCGCGATACAGCATGGCGAGCCCGGCGCGGGCGCGGGTGTTCTGCGGGAAGACACGCAGTTCGGCGATCAGATATGGCTCGGCTTCAGGATAGCGGTTCAGGCGCGCCAGCGAGTCGCCGATGTAGTAGTTCAAGTCGTTCATCTGCAGCGTGCGGCTGCGCATCGCATCGCGGGCCCGCAGCAGCGGCGTCAGCGCCGCCGCGAACTGCTGCTGGTCGTAGAGCAGCAGTCCCTCGACGTAGAGCGGCATCGGCAGCGTCGGATCCGCCTGTTGCGCGAGCCGCGCTTCCTGAAGCGCCCCGTCGCGGTCGTGCCGGGCCAGCGCGATCTTCGCGAGGATCTCGTGGGCGCCGGCCGGCGCGAGCGGCACCGCGAGCTCGCCGTGCTTGCGCGCCTCGTCGAGTCGCCCGAGCCGAAGCAGCTGCGCCGCCGCGCCGATCAGGCTGCCGGGGTCCCTCGGGTTGCGGCTGATGGCCTCGCCATAAGCGTGCACCGCCTCTTCGCTCATGCCCTGACGCACGTAGACCTCGGCGAGCTGCAGCCAGACGTCGGTCATGCCCGGATCCGCGGCCAGCACCTCGCGATAGAGCGCCGTCGCCGCTTCGAACTTCCGCTCTCCGGCAAGGTCCGCGGCTCGACGGTACTGCTCGAGCACGTGCACCTTGTCTTTCGGGTCCGGCAGCGCATCGCCCGGCAGCGTCAGCGACTGGTCGGCGCCGCTGCCGACGTAGCCGAGGGCGGCGAGCTTCTGCCGATCGTCGTCGCTCACCGCGGCCGGCGCGGCGAGCCCGGCGTTGGCGATCAGCCGATCGATCGCCGACCGCATCGCCTGGCGCACCTGCGGGCGATCGGCGGCGAGCGACTTCGTCTCTGCCGGATCGTGCTGCTCGTCGAACAGCTCGTCGCGCGGTGCGCGGATCAGCCGATAGCGCGCGTCGGTGAGCGCGTAGAGCTCGCTCCAGCCGAAATGGTAGCGGGAGTACAGCGCCTCGGCGTAGATGCCGGCGTCGGCAATGCCGCCCGTCCCTTCGAGCAGCGGCCGCAGCGACCTGCCGTGCAGCGCCGGCTGCGGCGCCGCCCCGGCGAGATCGAGCAGAGTCGGGGCGAGGTCGATCTGCTGCACCGGCACGTCGATCCGCCTGCCGCCATGCTGCCCCGGCAGCTTCACGAGGAGCGGAATCCTCGTCGTCTCGCGATAGAGGAACAGTCCGTGCTCCTGCTCGCCGTGATCCCCGAGCCCTTCGCCGTGATCGGCGAGCAGCACGATGGTGGCGCGATCATAGATCTCCATCGCGCGCAGCCGGTCGAAGAGGCGTCCGACGATCTCGTCGGCATACGCGATCTCGCCGTCGTACGGCAGGTACGACGCGAAGCGCGGCGGCGGCGTGTAGGGCTTGTGCGGCTCGTAGATGTGAAAGAACAGGAAGAACGGCCGGCCGGGGTCGCGGGCCTGCAGCCACCGCTCGGCCGCCGCCAGCGTGTCTTCCCCTTTCCGCTGCACCTGCCCGATCGACACTTCCGACGAGGACGGCGGCATCTCGCTGTCGTAGGTCTCGAATCCCTGGTCGATGCCGGTCGCCTTGCGGAGAACGAACGCCGAAACGAATCCGCCGGTCGGCCAGCCCTTCGCGGCCAGCGCCCGCGCGATCGTCCACTGGCCCGGTTTGACGGTGAAGCCGACGTTGTCGCGCACGCCGTGCTCGAAGGGCAGCAGCCCGGTGAGGATGCTGGTGTGCGCGGGCAGCGTCTGCGGCGCGTGCGACCAGGCCTGATCGAAGACCGCGGCGTCGGCGGCGAGCGCGTCGATGTTTGGCGTCCGCACCTTCGTGTAGCCGTAGACAGGCAGGTGGTCGGCGCGGAGCGTGTCGATCGAGATCAAGACGATCGGCCCGGCGTCGCGGTGGCCGCACGCGCTCAAGGACACGAAGGAGGCGAAGATCGCGAGGGAGAGAAGTTCGAAGGTGCGCTTCACCGGGCCAGCGCCTTCCTGACTCGGGCGATGTCGACGGCGTACTGGGCCGGCGGGGCCTCGGCCGCGAAGCGCTCGAGATACGGGCGTGCTTCCGCCCGGCGCCCCGCGGCGTCGAGTTCCATCGCCAGGTTGAACAGCGCATCGTAGTCGGACGGCGCCAGCGCGACCGCCTGCTTCCACTCGGCGAACGCGTCATCCGGGCGACCGGTCTTCATCGCGATCACGCCGAGGCCGTTGTGCGGCCGCGCCGAGCGCGGATCGGCGGCGATGGCCTGGCGCAGCATCCGCTCGGCCGCCGCCAGGTCGTCGTGCTCGAGCGCCAGCGTGCCGAGGTTCTCGAGCGCCTGCGCATTCGACGGGGCAATCGCCAGCACACGCTGAAAGACGGCGGCGGCTGCATCCCGGCGGCCGCTGCGCGCATAGGCGATCCCGAGTGCGTTCAGCGCGTCGGGGTCAGCGGTCGTTCCCGACGTCAGCGGCTCGAGTAGCGCGATCGCATCGGCGGCTGTGCCCGCCTCCGCCAGATACGTCCCCAGCTGCGTCGTCATGGCGGGATCGGCGGCGCCGGCCTGCAGACCCTGTTCGAGCGTCGCGATTGCGGCGCGGGCGTCGCCTTGCTGCCACTGCAGCAGCGCGAGGTTCTTGTAGCCGAGCGTCATCGAAGGCCGCGCCGCGATCACCCGGCGATAGAGCGCGAGCGCTTCGTCGCGGCGGTTCTGCTGCCAGGCATCGACGCCCTGTTGGATCCACTGATCCAGCTGCACGAGGCGCTTCGGGTCGTCCTCCTCGGTGTAGCGCGCCTTGGCGGGTGCGCTGCCGGACGTGTAGCCGAGCGAGCGGAGGGTGGCCGCCACCTCCGGCGCCTCGGCGGCGCGTTCGCCCGGCGGCGCCGCGTGAAAGTCCTGCAGCCGGATCTCGAGCGCCCGCCGGCGATCGGTTCGCCGTTCGACGAGATTCGACGTCTCGGCAGGATCCGACGAGAGCTCGTAGAGCTCGGGCTGCGGCAAATCGATGTATTTCTCACGGCCGGCGACCACCCCCGACAGCGGCGCCCATCCGCGGTTGAGCATGTCGGACATCGCCTCGAAATAGGACGTGATGTCGGCATCGGCTACCGCCGCCGCGCCGGGCAGCAGCGAACGTCCGTGCAACGATCCGGGCGCTGCGACGCCGACCGCGTCGAGCAGCGTCGGCAGGATGTCGACATGTCGGACCGGCGCATCCGAGACGACGCCGGCGCCGCGGCTCGGCAGCTGCGCGACGATCAGCGGCACGTGCAGCGTCGGCTCGTAGGCAAACGTGCCATGGGTCAGCTCGCCATGCTCGCCGAGTCCTTCGCCGTGATCGCCCGTGACGACGACGACCGTCGGCCGGATGTCGCGGCCGGCGAGATCGAACAGCGGCTGCAGCGCGCTGTCGACGTACGCCACCTCGCCGTAGTACGGCTGGGCGGCGTATTCCTTGTCGAAGGGGGCCGGCGGACGGTACGGCGCGTGCGGATCGAAGACGTGCACCCAGGCGAACCAGCGGCCCTTTTGCGCGGCAATCCACTGCGTGGCCGACGCGACGACGGCGCCGGCCGGACGCTCGGCGAGCGAGAAGTCGGCCGCGTTGCCGCGCGCAAAACGGTCGTCGTATTCGTCGAAACCGGTGTCGAGGCCGAACGCCCGGGTCAGCGGCGCGCCGCCCACGAATGCCGCCGTGGCGAATCCCTGCGCCTTCAGCAGCGTGGCCAGCGTCGTCGTGCCCGGGCGGATGCGATAGCCGCTGTGATCGCGGACGCCGTGCTCGTAGGGATACAGCCCGGTGAGGATGCTTGCGTGCGAGGGACGTGTCAGTACGGCGTGCGCGTGCGCAAACGTGAAGCGGAGGCCGTGCGCGGCGAGCGCGTCGAGGTTCGGCGTCTTTGCCCGCCCCGACACGGCGTCGGCGCGCAGCGTGTCGATGGTGACCAGCAGGACGTTCTGATCCGCGCGGCGCTCGACGAGCGGCGCGCGGCCGGCGCCGAACACGCAGGCCGCGGTGGTCAGCGCAAGGAGGACGGCGCCTCGCCGTGCGAGGTCAGCGCGCGTCCACGACACAGACGTCGTACTTGTTCTTTCCGGTCATCGAGAGGAAGGCGATCTTCGACCCGTCGGGCGACCACGCCGGAAGCGTGACGTTCTTGGTGCCGGCGACCTCGCGGCTGTGCCCCTGACCGTCGGCGATCGCGAGATGGCCCGAGGTGTTCGCGTAGGCGAGTTGCGCCGGGAGCGCGGGTGCCCAGCCGAACGTGAGCCCGGGAACCGGCGGCGTGTCGACGAACTCGCCGACGATCTCCGTTTTGAGTTTCAGGATCACGGCCGGGACTTTGGACTGCTGCTGAGCCCTGGTCGTGACGGCATTGAGCGAGGTGCCGGATCCGTTCAGGCCCTGGACACTGCCGCCCCCTTCGTTGAGCGATCCGCCCATGGCGGACTCCGTCGCGTTCTGCGTCCGCATTTCCTGCGACACCTGGATCTCCGGGCCCTCTGAATTGGGCGGCGTCTTGTACGACTTCCAGCTCCAGTAGCGCGTGGCCCACGCGGGCGCGCCGTCGGTCGGCGTCAAGGCTGGATCGCCGAGCGTGAACAGGAATGCATGTGTCCTCGTCACCTTGCCTGCCCCATCGTGTTCCGCCGTCTGCAGATACAGCTGCGTGCCGTCTTCGGACCAGGCGAGCTGCGCCGGCGTTCCCTTCAACTTGCCCGTATCGATTTGGACGAGCGTCGTAGGGCCGAGCAGGAACACCGACGCGAGGACGAGCGGCATCTCGCGCATATCAGCCGAAAGTATAATCCACCACGTGAGGCCAAAACCCCTGCGTTTGATGGCATTTGCGGCCTTTCTCGCCTGTACCGCCACGATCGCCGGACAGGACGGCCGCCGCCTCGCCGCCGGCGTCGACCTCGGCCGGCTCGACGCCATTCCGGCGATCGTCGAAGAGGCCATCGCCGCCAAAAAGCTGCCAGGGGCGGTCGTCCTCATCGGGCGAGGCGACCGTGTGCTGTGGCAGAAGGCCATCGGACGCCGCGCCGTCGAACCGGCCGCCGAGCCGATGACGCTCGACACGATCTTCGATCTCGCGTCGCTCACCAAGGTTGTAGCGACGACGACGAGCGTGATGAAGCTGGTGGAGGACGGGCGCCTCCGACTCAACGATCGCGTGTCGGACTACATCGCCGGGTTCGAGCGCTACCACAAGGGGACGATCACGATTCGCCACCTGATGACGCACACCTCGGGGCTGCGTCCGGATCTCGATCTGGACGAGGACTGGAGCGGCTACGAGAAGGCGATCGCGCTCGCCATCGACGAGGTGCCGACCGCGCCGCCCGGCGAGCATTTCGTCTATAGCGACATCAACTACGAGCTGCTCGGCGAGATCGTGCGTCGGGTGAGCGGCGAGACGCTCGATGCCTATGCCCGCGAGCACGTCTTCGCGCCGCTGGGCATGAAGGACACGATGTTCCTGCCGCCGCCGGCCCTTCGTCCGCGGATCGCGCCGACCGAGAAGTGCACGCCGTTTGGCTGGCCCTGCGAAGGCCCGAACGCGGCGTGGCTGCGCGGCGTCGTTCACGATCCCACGGCGCGGCGGATGGGCGGCGTGGCGGGGCACGCCGGACTGTTTTCGACGGCCGCCGATCTCGCGGTCTTCTGCCGCATGCTGCTCGAGGGCGGCGCCTATGCCGGCGTGCGCGTCCTGTCGCCGCTGACGGTGGCGAAGATGACGTCGCCGGTCGGCGCCGCGCCAGGCGACCCGAGCGTGCGCGGACTCGGGTGGGACATCGACTCGGCCTACTCCTCGAACCGCGGCGAGCTGCTGCCGCTCGGCTCGTACGGTCACACCGGCTTCACCGGCACGTCAATCTGGATCGATCCGCTGACGCGCGAGTTCGTGATCTTCCTGTCGAATCGCGTCCATCCAGACGGCAAGGGAGACGTCACGCCAGTGCGGGCGAAGATCGCGACGATTGCCGCTTCGGCGATTGTCGACGTGCCGTCGGACGCGGCGCGGATGCGCGCCATGACCGGCCGGGATTTCGGCGCAGCCGGTCCCGCGCCCGTCCGCGCGAGGCGGCCGCCGGTCGAAACCGGGCTCGACGTGCTTCGCGGCGAGGGCTTCGCGCCGCTGCGCGGCAAGCGCGTCGGCCTCGTGACCAATCACACCGGCCGCGGTCGCGACGGGATCACCACGATCGACGCGTTGTTCGGAGCGAAGGACGTGAAGCTGACCAGGCTATTCAGTCCGGAACACGGCATCCGCGGTCTGCTCGACGAACGCGTTCCGTCGGCCACCGACGAGAAGACGCTGCTGCCGATTCTCTCGCTCTACGGCGACACCCGGCGGCCGACGGCGGCGATGCTCGACGGGCTGGACGCCCTGGTGGTCGACCTGCAGGACGTCGGCGCGCGGTTCTACACCTACACTACGACCCTTGCCTACGTGCTCGAGGAGGCAGCCACGCGCAAGCTGCCGGTCGTCGTGCTCGATCGCCCCGATCCCGTGAACGGCTGGCAGATCGAGGGACCGGCGCTCGACCCGGATCAGGCCGGCACGTTCACCGGCTACTTTCAGGCGATGCCGATCCGCCACGGGATGACCATCGGCGAGCTCGCGCGGCTCTACAACGGCGAGAACAGGATTGGCGCGGATCTCACCGTCGTGGCGATGAAGAACTGGAGCCGCGACGACTGGTACGACGAGACGGGGCTGCCGTGGATCGGGCCATCGCCGAACATGCGCAACCTGAACGAAGCCGCGCTCTATCCTGGCATCGGCGCGATCGAGACGACGAACATCTCTGTGGGCCGCGGCACCGACACACCGTTCGAGCACGTCGGCGCTCCCTGGGCCGACGGTGTCGCGCTGGCCGGGGCGCTGAACGCCCGCGCGATCCCGGGCGTCCGCTTCTATCCGGAGCGCTTCACGCCCGTGTCGAGCGTCTACGCCAACCAGGAGTGCCAGGGCGTGTTCATCATCGTCACGGACCGGGCCGCGCTGCATCCCGTGAGGGTCGGCCTCGAGATCGCGTCGGCGCTGGCGCGCCTCTATCCTGCGCAATATCAGCTCGACGGGGCGCTGCGCCTGTTCGGCTCGCGCGACACGCTGGCGCGCATCAAGGCAAACGAGGAGCCGTCGTCGATCGCCGCGTCGTGGAATGCGGCCGAGGCGAAATGGCGGTCGCTCCGGGCGAAGTACCTGCTGTACTAGGGACCACCTCGGGAGTCGCTAGTGGTGGCGCCGGCGCTTCGCCTTGTGGCGCTTCTTGTCGGCGTACATGCGCTCGTCCGCGGCCTGGACGAGCGCCATGATGTCGTCGGTATCGGGCGGTACCTCGACGCAGCCGATGCTGAGACCGACCCCCTGCGGCAGGTTGGGGAGCTGCGGTGAGGCGGTGAAGTCCGCCTGCAACGCCGCGGCGCGGCGTAGCGCTTCCTGCTCGCTGCACGAGATCAGCACGAGGAACTCGTCGCCGCCCCAGCGGAAGACGTAGTCGGCTTCGCGGATGTTGCGCAGCAGGAACACCGCGACGTCGCGAAGCACGCGATCGCCCGCCTCGTGCCCGAGCGAGTCGTTGATCGCCTTGAACCGATCGACGTCGATGAACACCAGGGACAGCGGGGTGCGGTCGCGCCGGTGCCGCTGCAGCTCGCGCGGGATGATCTCCTCGAAGAAGCGGCGGTTCCTCGTGCCGGTCAGCGGGTCGGTGACGACCATTTGACGCAGCTCGCTCTGCGCCGTTTCCAGGCGCCGGTTCGTCTGGCGCAGCTCGTAGGTCATGTCCTCGAACGCCATCAACTGCTGGCCGACGCCGCCGACGAGGAACACCAGCGACATGCCGATCAGCACCGCGGTCAGCGTGCCGTTGCCTTCCGGCGAACCGATGGTCGCGCCCATCCAGATGTTGAGGCCGGCAATCGCCAGCAGCGCCAGGCCGATCACGGTGGCGCCGAGCAGCCGCGAGTAGCGAAGCAGGAGAAGATGAGCGACCGCGGCGGTCGCCATGCCGCCGGCGATGAGCAGATGCCCGACCGCGAAGACGATGCGCGGCCCGAGCGCGACGGGAAGAAACACGAAGTAAATGGCGATCGGCAGCAGCACCAGGCCGTAGCTGCGCTTCAGTCGTGGCCGCTGCCGGTAGGCGTCGGCCGCCACCACGAAGGCCAGCGAGCTCAGCACGCCAAGCAGCTGCGATCCGCCGTAGATCATCGCGCCGATCTTCTCGTTACTGTAGGCGTGCGCGACGCTCAGCATCGACACGGCGAGCAGCGTCCACGCGCCCACCCACCAGAGGATGAACAGCCGCCGCCGGAATAGATAGACCAGCAGCGACAGCAGCGCCACGACGAGCGCCGCCGACCCGGCGACGACGTGTGGATTGAGTACGGCGGACTCGGCCGTTAGAGCGGAAGGCGCGCCCACGCCTCCATTCTAAAGTTGATACAGCATCACGTAGACGATCACGCCGGTGATCGACACGTACAACCACAGCGGCATTGTCCAGCGTGCGATCGCCCGGTGCCGCGCGTCCTGTCGCTTCAGCCCGCGCACGAGCGATATGAGCACCAGTGGCACGATCACGGTGGCCAGCACCGTGTGCGTCAACAGGACCGTGAAGTAGACGGCTCTGACGATTCCGTGTTTTGCGAACCGAACTGAGCCGACGTGCGCGTGGTAGATGAGGTAGGAGACCAGGAACGCCGCCGAGGTGCAGAAGGCCGCCAGCATGAACGCCCGGTGCTGCTGCACGCGCCCGCGCCGAATCCGCCACCAGCCGATCGAGAGCAGCACCGCGGCGGTGGCATTGAGCGTCGCGTCCAGCGCAGGCAGATCGGAGAGGGTCACCTTACAACTTGTCGGCGATCATCAGGATCCACAGCGCCGGCAGATACAGGATCGATCCGAAGAACAGCCGGCGGGCGTCCGCGTCGGCGCGGCTTCGCGCGAAGCGGACCGCCAGCCAGAGGAAGAGCAGGCCGAGCGCCAGCGCGCCGGCGAAATAGCCGTCGCCGGTCATGTGCATCAGCCGCGGCGCGAGGCTCAACGGGATGAGCGCCGCCGAGTAGACGACCGACTGGCGTCCGGTGCTGTGTCCGTCCGGCTCGATGACAGGGAGCATCGGGAAGCCCGCCCGCGTGTAGTCGTCGCGGCACATCCAGGCGATCGCCAGGAAATGCGGCAGCTGCCACAGGAACATGATGCCGAAGAGCGTCCACGCCTTGATCGGCAGTTCGCCCGCGACGGCCGCCCAGCCGATGATTGGCGGCAGCGCGCCAGGAATCGCGCCGATCACCGTGCTGAACGACGTGGTTCGCTTGAGCGGCGTGTAGACGGCGACGTAGATCAGCAGCGTCGTCAGCGAGGCGGCGCCGGCCAGGAGGTTCGACGAGCCGATCGTGAGCAGCAGCCCGGCGAGACTGATCGCGGTGGCGAAGACCAGCCCGTCGGTCGGGTGTAGCCGCTGTGCGGGCAGCGGCCGCGACCGTGTCCGCCGCATCAGCGCGTCGGTGTCGCGCTCGAGCACCTGGTTGAAGGCCGAGGCGCCGCCGGCGACGCAGAACGTGCCGATCACCAGGCCGGCGACCCGGAGCGCTCCCAGCGGCTCGCCGTCGCCCATCGCGTAGCCCGCCATCGTCGACGCGACGACCAGCATGTTGAGCCGCGGCTTGGCGAGCGCGGTGTAATCACGGGAGCGGTCCGCCGCTGCCGGGATCGCCGCCGCCTCCGTCCTCACGGCTGTACCCCGCGAGGCGGCAGCGCGCCGAGCCCGGACGCCTCCCGCTGCGGCATGCGAATCGGCTGGACCAGGCGTTCGAAGCCGGCGCGGAACGAACGCAGCGTCAGGACCAGCGACGTGCCGAGCACCGCGGCGCCATTGACCACGTGGGCGGTGTTGATCGCCGGATTCCTGCCGCTCCAGACGACGAACGCGCCGAGCGTGATCTGCACGGCCACGAGCCCGAGCAGGAGCAGCGCGGGCCACGCCAGTTCGCGCCGCCGCGGATGGTGATAGAGCACGTGGCTCGACGTCGCCACGATCGCCGTCGTGACGACCAGCGCGCCCACCCGGTGCGCGAAATTGAGCGCCACTTTGGCGTTCCACACCGGCGGAATCAGATGACCGAATGCGAGCGGGAAGTCGGGAATCGCGAGGCCGGCGGCATTGTGGCGCATCGTCGCACCGATCAGGATCTGCGAGTAGATCAAGGCGGTGGTCACCGCCGCCACGCGCCGCAGCATCCTGTCGTCGACCGGATCGACCGTGTATGTCCAGCCGGGCGATGTCACCAGCGCCAGCGTCACCGTCAGGCAGAAGAAGATCTGCGCCAGGCCGGCGTGCCCGATCGACACGGCCGGCGGCAGGAACAGCAGGACGGTGATGCCGCCCAGCACGCCCTGCAGGATCACGGCGCCGAGAGCCGCGAATCCGAGCCGGCGCACCCAGGCGCGCGGTTCGACCCGCCAGGTCCAGACCGCCAGGACGATCGTCAGGAAGCCGACCGTGCTCGCGATCAGCCGGTGCGTGTGCTCGTAACGGATGCCGCCGACCCACTTGCTCAGCGGGAAGGTGAACATGTTCCAGCCGTAGGTCGTCGGCCAGTCGGGCACCGAGAGCCCGGAGTCGGTGCTCGTCACCATGCCGCCCGCGGTAATGAGCAGTACGGTGCACGCCGCAACGGCCTTGGCGAAGCGGTGATGCCAGAGCGTGGCGCGAGGTGCGACGCGCAAGGCGCCGGTCGCGAGGTGTGGGTCGCGATCGTTCATGTCGTGCTGCTACTGCGCCTTCAACGTAAAGGTCAGTTCCTTCGAGTCCTTTTCGCCGACTGTCACCGGCAGCGAGACGCGGCCCAGTTTTTCGTGCACCGCCTCGACACTGTAGGTGCCGGGCGGCACGCCGCGCAGCTCGAACCTGCCGCCGTCGCCGGTGACGGCGAAATACGGATGATCGACGACGCCGACATACGCGTTCATCCACGCGTGGACGTCGCACTTGAGGGGAATCAGCACTTCCGGCGCCTTGAACGTGAAATCGTTCTTCATGCCCTGCACCGGCTGGCCCTGGTTGAATTCGACGTTCGCCTTCGGCATGCCGTGCACGTTGTGCAGGGTGTTGTCGCTGTTGACAATCTCGAGCGGCTGCGTCGTCCGGAGCCCGACCACGTGCGGTACGTAGTGGCAGCCCTTCTGATCGATCTTCACCGGGTCGGTCGGCGTGTCGAAGATGTATTTGTTGCCGAGCCCGTCCTTGATGTAGACGAACACGTTCTTCAGGCCGCCGTTGTCGACGACGTACGACTCGCCGCGCAGCTCGCTGCTGCCGCACGCCGGGTCCGACGACATCTTGATCGTCGGGTTCTCCGGCACCGATCCTTCGAGCACAACCTTGCCGCTGATCGTGGCTGCGGTGGCCGGATCGACGCGGCGGGCGTCGGGAGCGGCCTTCGGGGAGGCGGGCTCCGCCGACTTGCTCGCGTCGGATCCGCCGCACGCCGCGATCGCGGCGGTCAACGCCAGGGGCGCTAAGACTCTATAAATGCTGGACATAACCCTCTAGATCTATCACGATCCCGATGCCTCGCGCAGCTTGCGCATGATGCGATCCTGAATCCAGTGGGCGTCCCACCAGGCATTTTGGTCCGGGGGCTTCGCCCCGCGGCCCCCTGCACGCTCGCTCGCGCCGCTGGGCCGGCGCGCTCCGTTCGCGTGGCTCGCGTCGTCCTTCCGACCGGCCGTGTGGCCTCCGTCGATCAGCTGCCTGATGCCTCGCGCGGCTTGCGGATGATACGGTCCTGAATCCAGTGGGGGTCCCACCAGGCATTTTGGTCCGGGGGCTTCGCCCCGCGGGCCCCCTGCACGCTCGCTCGCGCGCCGCTGGGCCGGCGCGCTCCGTTCGCGTGGCTCGCGTCGCTGCGCTCGCTCGTCCTTCCGACCGGCCGTGTGGCCTCCATCGATCAGCTGCCTGACGCCTCGCGCAGCTTACGGATGATGCGATCCTGAATCCAGTGGGCGTCCCACCACTCGACTGGGTTCACCATCTGGCCGCTGACGAGCATCGTGAAGTGCAGGTGATCGCCTCCCGCCATGCCGGTCATGCCGCTCTTGCCCATCTCCTGCTCTTTCTCGACGGAGTCGCCCACCTTGACGGAGATCGACGACAGGTGGCCGTAGAGCGACTGCACCCCCATGCCGTGATCGACGATCACGCAGTTACCGTAGATGCCGAGCGGACCCGCGTGCAGCACTTTCCCCTTGTTCGCCGCCACCACCGGCGAGTTGACGACTCGCGCCAGGTCGAAACCGAGATGCGTCTGCTGGTCGATTTCCTTGCCGTTGTACATGTAGGTGCGGTGATCGGCGAAGGCCGCTTCCACAGCGGAGTTGGTGAAGGGGTGGAAGACGATGCCGCCCCAGAGCATCTCGGGGGAGGACTGCTGCGCGTAGCTGGCAATTTTCTGCGCGTTGATTCGCCGCAGCTGGCCGTTCGCCTGCAGGAAGTCCTGCAGGGGATCGCCGGTCGACTTGACCTCGGGCGAGTTCTCGTAGATCCACGGCACGGCCTTGTTGATGAACTTGTCGTCGATCGGGATCGTGCTGCGCTTGAAGGGCTTGGGGAAGGTGAGGTGATCGAATTCGGCGCGCGCGGTGTTGCCCGCTTCGTCCTGGGCGTAGGCTGACATCGGCGTGTTCAGGTCCTGGTCGTAACGCAGCGCGAAGAACGCGACTTTCACGGCCGGGTCGCTGATGTGGACCCCCTCGACGGTCGCGCCGCTGGCGGGATAGCCGGGATACTTGAGGTCGCCCACCATGACGCCCGACTCGACATCGGCCGGCGTCGCGCGGTAGACGAGCACTTCCGAGCCGCCGAGATTGACGTAGTGCTTGGTCGAAAGCACGGCGATGGTCGGCTTCTCGAGTCGTACGGTGACGTCGCGGGTGGCGGTCGATTTCGCCTTGCGCAGCCCGAAGAGGACCGGGCGTTCCGCGGTCACGACGATGCGCGCCGGGCCGCTCTTCAGATCGGGAATCGCGTCGCGGCCGATCGCGCGCGTGATGCGGACGCGATCCGGCGCTTCCTGCTTGATCTCGGCCGTCCCCGGCTGCGCCAGGGAGACGAGCGGGGTCTGCTTGCCGTTCTGCTCGAAGGCCACCTGGATGCTGGTGATTCGCGCCTGCGGCGCGGTGATGGCGACGTCGACCGTACCGGTCTGGCCGACATACTTCGTCGGCTTGTCGATTTGAATGGCGGGTCCGGGCAGACGTCCGGCGTAGGCGAAGAGGCCGCCAGCCACGAGGAGAACGATCAGGAGGAGACCGAGGAGATACCGCATGTGCCGATGATATCGGAGTCCGATCACCGATAACCGATGGGCGACGATCGATAAGTTCGGCGGGAGCCTGCGCTGGCCGCCGCGCGGGTTGACGGAGTCCGGCCAGCCGCGTACAATCGTAGGTTCGGGTTGCCCCTCGTGCCGCTATCGTCTAGGGGTCAGGACACGTGGTTCTCAGCCACGGGACCGGGGTTCGAATCCCCGTAGCGGTACCATTCGATTCGCCTTCATCCCGCCTGCGGCAGGCCGAAGGCTCCCTCATGGCAGGCCAGCCAGACCAATCGAATGTCCTGAGTAAGCCAGCGGCCAGCCGAAGGCTGGGCGGTGGCGCATCGAAGGACCGATCACGTCAGACCGATCACGTCATCTTGATCTCTCAATCGCGACGATGGCATCGTCGTCCAATGCCGTTCACGTACATCCTGCGCTGTGCCGACGATACGCTGTATGTCGGCCACACTGAGAACC